>JBILFC010000087.1:0-10202 GCA_044351785.1 Bdellovibrionota bacterium | reverse complement strand
TGGAGGAGGATCAATGTATCTCATGTAATATGAGATTACTAAAGGGGATGCTGTATCAGGAAATAAATCTGCGTTAGAAGGTAGAGAAAATGCAGAGGATTCTGTAGCCTCCCCTTCTTTTATATCGCTTAAATCATCAGACTTGTTAAGCGTTGCTTGGCTGGAGGTGGTATCCTTCCCATCCCCGCAGCCAAGCATAAAAACAAAAAATAGAACCGCTAAAGCTATTGCTCGCAAGGTATATTACTCAGATGCAGCTTCTTCTGATTCTTCACTTTCGTTCTTTTGTAGCTTCTTTCTCTTAGCTTTATCAAAAGCAATCATAGCTTCTTCGCTTGCTTTTCTTTCTTCTTCATCTGTCGCTTTAGTAGCTTCTACTTTTACGGTAAATGTTGCGATAACTTCCGCATGTAACTTAATCTTTACAGAGTGCTCTCCAAGCTTACGAAGAGGCTCAGTAAGAAGAATTCTTCTTCTATCAATTTCTAGATCAGCTGTACTTAACTTCTCAGCAATGTCTTTTGCACTGATAGAACCAAATACTCTATTATTGCTACCCACTCTAAGAGCTAATGTAATTACCTTCTTTGCCCAGTCTTCCTTAGACTTCTCAGCTTCTTCTTTAAGCTTTTTCTTTTTAGCTTCTACTTGTCTTAGTTTATGAGCAATCTCTTTAGAACTTCCAGAATGTGCTTCTACTGCAAATCCGCTTGGAAGCAAAAAGTTTCTTGCATATCCAGATTTAACTTTAACGATCTCACCTATATCGCCAAGTCCACTTACATCTTCAGTTAACAAAATTTCCATAATTCCCCTAAATATTAATTTCTTCTATTGAACTATACACTTGCCAATAGTTCGTCAGCATCTTCAAGGCCTTCTTCCTTATCATCACCTAAGAGACCAAATGTCTGTGTGTGAGGTGGTCTATAGCCGTATGTAAAATCACCTTTTAATCTACCATTAAGGTCTGGTGAGTAATCATTCTTAGTCATGATGGTGCTTCTTAATACTTCATCCATTAAGCTAATTTGTCTTCTTAGGTCAGCAACAATTGAACCTAGTCCATTAACGTTTATAGCTACAAATAGTCCGTATTTGTAATTGCTAATAGTATAAGCAAGAGATCTTTTACCCCAAACTTCTCTCTTTTCAACGACACCACTGTGCCCTCTAGCAACTTCTTCAATCTTTTTTAATCTTTCCTCTAACACAGCTTCTTGAGTGTTAGGGTTAAATACTAAAAGTACTTCATATTTTCTTTGCTTTTCTCTTACCATATTGCTCCGTTATGTCGCTTCACTAAAATTTAAAAAATTCATTTCTATCATCATCGAGAAGAATTCTGCTTTTAAAATTAAAAACAACTTTTCTCACCACGTCCCCTATCTGCTTCCGATCTTCCTCGTTCGGTTTAGATAGAACCCAACTACTGACATCTTCCACCATATTCGTATGTCCCTCTGGTATTAACATTCTTGGATGTCCAACACCAATTCGGTACCTAGGAAACCAAGGCGTACCTAAAATATTAATAATACTTTGTACCCCCTTATGGCCTCCAGCACTACCACCTAGTTTGTACTTTAAGTCACCGGGCTTAAAGTCAAGCTCATCTTGTACAACTAGGATATTTAGTGGACTTTCTTTAGAGCTGTTTTTAATTTCAGCCTCACTAAAGTCTTTGTAGAATTTTATTACCGAGAGTAATGGCTCCCCGCTCAAATTCATAAATGAATTTGGCTTAACTAGTCGAAGAATTCGTCCCTTGGGCAAGCTAATATTTGCAATAAAATATTTAGCCTTTTTATCTTCTAACCAATTTCCACCTAAATCATTACAAAGTAAGTCAACAAAATCAAAACCTACATTGTGTCTAGTCCCGGAGTATTTACTTCCGGGATTACCTAATCCAACAACGTAATAGATACTTCCCTCAAGCCCCAATTAAATATATCCCACAAACTACTTTTTACCAGCTGCTGTAGGAGTAGCCGCAGGTTCAGCAGCAGCTCTCTTCTCAACAAAAGCTGTCACTATCGTTAGTCCTTTAACACTTTTTAGAATCACTCCTTCAGGTAAAGTTAAGTCAGAAGCATGCAATGACTCTCCAGCTTCTAAGCCTGAGATATCTAAATTAAAAGTTGTTGGTATCTTAGTTGGCAAGCACTCGATAGTGATTTCATAAGACATCTGACTAATTGTAGCTGCTCCCAATCTAACGCACTCTGGCGTACCAGTAATTGCAATTGGAATATCAACTGTAACTTTCTGATCTTCCGTTACAGCTAAAAATTCAATATGCTCTAATGTTCCTTTGATTGGTTCCATCTGAACAGATTTAACTAAACCTAAAAGACCAGCAATATCTTTAGATCCATTAAATTTAAAAATCTGTGAGTGAGGTTTTCCTCTAGCCATAAGAGAAAATGAGTGTGTATCTAAAGTAACTGATTTTGAATCTTGGCCCTTTCTATACACGACAGCAGGCACTCGTCCTGAAGCCCTTAATCTTCTAGCATCACCTGAACCAATACCAGCTCTATCTAAAACTTCTAATTCAATAACTTCCACATTTCACCTAAAATCTATTTAGAATATAATTATTCAATATTTACGGGGCCGGACACTATAAAATGGTAGCTATTATATCAATACCTGAAAGAAAAAATTATTCATTTAGGGAGTAATATTTAGAATGGCGATATGCCGAGCTTTCTCGTGTAGGTTTGAATGGCTCCTAAATTGTCCTAGTAATATCGGATGGCTAGTATATTCTCGATGATTTCAAATGCTTACCTGCTAAGGAGCCTGAGATTCTACTCTTCACCAAATAGTAAACTCACTGAAGAATCTTCATGTATACGTCTTATGGCTTCTCCAATTAGAGGGGCTACTGATAATTTAGCCATCCAATTAGGGGCATTTGGCTCTAAAAAGTCTGAATGATAAATAGAATCACTACTAATTATCATTTTAATGGCGCTATTAGGAATTATGACTTTGGCGTTACCAGAGAGTATAGGATGGGTAGCAAGGGCATATACAGATTTGGCACCTTTTTCTAAAAGAGCCTCGGCTGCTTTTACCATGGTCCCTCCAGTATCAATCATATCATCCACGATAATTGCTACTTTATTATTAACATCACCGACAACATTCATTTCAGCTACTTCATTTGGAGCGGTTCGACGTTTATCGATAATTGCTAGACTCGAGTCTAATCTTTTTGCATAAGCCCGTGCTCTCGCCACACCACCAGCATCAGGAGAAACAATTGCTATTTCATCTCCTTCACCGATATTTTCCTTAACATAGTTAAGCAGTACAGGTCTCGCATATAGGTTATCTACGGGAACATTGAAGAATCCCATGACTTGCCCTGCATGAAGGTCCATAGTTAGCACTCTATTAGCTCCAGCGCATACAATAAGGTCTGCTACTAACTTTGCCGTAATTGCTACTCTTGGCTTGGTCTTTCGGTCCTGTCTGGCATAACCGAAATACGGTATTACTGCTGTAATTCTTTCAGCACTTGCCCTTCTTAAGGCGTCCATTATTATTAATAGCTCCATTAAGTGATCGTTACCAGGTGTGCTTGTACTTTGTATTACAAATACATCATGACCTCTAACGTTATCTTTGATTTCTACTCCGATCTCTCCGTCACTAAAGCGTCGGATATCGCATCTGGTGAGGTCAACATTCGCGGACTGGGCTATTACCTCAGCTAATGGTGGATTTGATCTTCCAGCTATAATAGAGAGCGGTCCTCGCATAAATATCACTTGCAGCTTAAGAGTTTTAAATAATATGAAGGATTTTAACTATTTAATTGCAAAAAGTCCATAGCGCCATGCTCCTTCTATAACCTATTATTAGGATCAGCTTAATTTTAGTAACATCACATTAAGAATTAAGTTATCAATAACTTAAGGTAATGATAGCATATAGAATATTAGATATAAGTTAAGATTGGCATATGAACTTTAGAATAGCTAAGCAATATGTAGTTTTATCTGTAATGATGCTTAATCTAGTTGTCTTTACCGGTTGCAAGGATCAAGATGGACTACAGCAGAAGCTTATCGGAGCAATTGGTCTAAATCCTACTAAATTTGGCAATGGCAAAGAATTAAAGCCAAGTGATCAGGATAAAGAGTCACTACTTAACTCTATTCAATCATGCCCAACGGAATCTAAATTATCAGGTAAGGCTTACCCACGAGGAAGTCAGCAATTTTGCTCTTATAAAGGCGAAAAGGGTGTAGAAGTTAAACACGGTGAATATCGAAAATGGTATCCAAATGGGAAACTTCAAGTTAAATCCTTTTATGCAGATGGCGAATTGGAGGGCTTGTATGAGAGCTATTTTGACTCTGGGCCAATTAATAAGCAATGTAACTACGTCCATGGTCAAGAACATGGTGTTTGCACTGAATATTCAAAAGAGGGCAAGAAATTATCAACTACTACCTTTAAAGAGGGCTTTAAAGCAGGGCCTTATGTAAAATACGACAAAGACGGGAAAATGATTGAGAGAGGAGTTTTTGCTAATGATCTGAAGAATGGGCTATGGGAATTTTATGATAAGAATGGCAGTATTAAAGAAAAAGGGGAATTTAAAGATGACTTCAAACACGGTAAGTTTATAGTCTATAATAAAAATGGACAGCCAAGTTCTCAAGGTTTTTATAGTCAGAATGAAGAAATTGGACATTGGATTTACTTCGGTCAGAATGGGCAAAGGAAGAATGAAGGCAATTACGTAAATGGCAAGAAGCATGGCCGCTGGGTAGACTATGATTCAAGTGGTTTAGAAGTAAGAAATACTTACTATGACTATGGAAAAAAATTAGACTCCGTCAAAGTTAACGTCGTGAAAAATGGGGATGGTTCTACGAAAGGCTTCGGCAAAGGAGATATCTTTGGGGGAGAGCCAGTTAAGGTCAGGCCCAATAACTATTCAAAGCCTAAGAAACAAGATAATCGACCAGCACCTTTAGAGAAAGAAGGCTGGGCGCCTTTATAGAAGCACTTCCCTTCCCAATTGATCTATTCTGTAGTAGCAAGACTACATGCAGAATACATTAAAAAATTTCGTCGAATCTTCTGAATCAAATGCCCCTGAGGTATCAATCAGTGTTTATGTAGAGCCTGTAGAATCCGAGTCAGATTTAATTAATTCCATTTTTGTATTTAGCTACAATATTGACATATTAAATCAGAGCGCACATGCTATTCAGCTTGTTAATAGGCACTGGAGAGTATTTTCAGGATCTAAGCAGATAGCTGATGTGAAGGGAGAAGGCGTTATTGGTATGCAACCAAGAATAAAATCAGGTGATCAGTTTCAATACAGAAGCTATACCGTTATACATGATCCGGTAGGTAGCATGTCAGGTTCTTATACTTTTGTTTCAGAAGATGGTATTTTCTTTGATAAAGAAGTGCCGTCTTTTCAACTGTGTTTTACAGATAGATTGTCTTTGCACTAAAAGTAGTGAAATGTGACCAGTTTCGGTCTTTAATTTTAATTACTTACTAACATCTTCCTGTTTAGAAAGTGGCTAAGTGCTCGGAAAATCAAGAAAATAGGAATCACGCACGAATCTTCTAGGCACAATTAATGGTATTGACCAAGGGTCAGCACCACTATATCTAGTATGTATGCTTGAAAAAGGGATGTGAAGCATTAAAACAGCCAAATAAAAGATTTGGCTCGAAAATCATGGAATTTAAGAAATAAAAGGCAAATATGAGCACAGCTGCAAACACTCAACAAACTAGCTCAATCGATAATAATCAAGAAGAAATTCTGGGTAAACCTGAAATCTTGGTAAGAAAGAGAAATGGGCAAATAGCCTCATTCGATCCAGAGCGAATAAGAACAGCAATCTTAAAAGCCTTTAAGGCGGATCGAGGTTTGGGGGACGATTCAATATTGGATCAATTTTCAAGTAAAGAAGTTAAAAGTATTGGAGATGAAGTTATTGCTAGAGCATTAGCTCAGTTAACCCCTTCTAAAGAGTTAGGTATCGAACAGATACAAGATTTTGTAGAAATGTTATTAATGCAAGGTGGTCACTACAGCGTAGCTAAGCGTTATATTCTTTACAGGGAAGAAAGAGCAAAAGCGCGTGCACTTAGAGGCGAGGATGGGGCAACTTTTCAGGATAAGGCTGAAGAAATTAAGCTTAAGACTACATCAGGTGAAGAAATTAAGCTTGACTGGAATGATGTAAAGAGCAGAATAAATTTAGCATGTAAAGATTATCCAGATTGCGATGGTGAATTGCTTTTAGAGGAAGTATCTAGAGCAATCTACAATCACATGACTGTAGAAGAGCTTGATAGGGCCTTAATTTTAGCAGCTAGGACTAGGATAGAAAGAGAACCAGACTTCCAAAGTGTCGCGTCTTATCTATTGTTAGATATCGTCTATAAGGAAGTGTTAGGTCATAGTATCAACGAAGCCAATCTTGAAGCTGTATATAAAGATAGCTTTGACCTTTTCTTAAGAAAAGGGGTTAGCGCAGGCAGATTAAGTCCAGAATTACTAGTCTTTGATACAAAGAAGATTACTGATGCCTTAAAAATAGATCGTGATAGAAAGTTCCTATATATCGGTCTACAGACAATCTATGATCGTTACTTATTGCATGTAGATGGTAAGCGTATTGAAACACCGCAGTACTTCTGGATGCGTGTAGCTATGGGGCTAAGTGCGAAGGAAGGTAGTAAGAAGGAAGAAAAAGCAATTGAGTTTTACAATATGCTTTCTACTTTTAGATTTGTTTCTAGTACGCCTACATTGTTTAATGCTGGAACCCCTCACCCACAACTTAGTTCTTGTTATCTAACCACTATAAATGATGATCTTGAACATATCTTTAAGTGTGTGAGTGATAATGCAAAACTATCTAAATGGGCGGGTGGTTTAGGAAACGACTGGACTCAAGTTCGCTCTACTGGCGCTAGAATCAAAGGTACAAATGGAGCGAGTCAAGGAGTAGTACCATTCCTTAAGGTTGCTAATGATACAGCAATCGCTGTTAATCAAGGCGGCAAAAGGAAAGGAGCTGTTTGTGCATATTTAGAAAGTTGGCACTTAGAAGTAGAGGAATTCCTAGAACTAAGAAAGAACACTGGAGATGATAGAAGACGTACTCATGATATGAATACGGCAAACTGGATCCCAGACTTATTCATGGAAAGAGTCTATAATAATGGTGTTTGGACATTATTTAGTCCAAATGATGTTCCTGATTTACATGACTTGTATGGTAAGGCATTTAAAACTAGGTACGAGCATTATGAGAAGTTAGTAGAGGAAGGAAAGATTACTTTATACAGACAAATCCCAGCTATAGAGTTGTGGCGTAAGATGTTAAGTATGTTATTTGAAACAGGACATCCTTGGATAACATTTAAGGATCCTTCAAATATCCGCTCACCTCAGAGTCATGTTGGTGTTGTACATAGTTCTAATCTTTGTACAGAGATACTACTTAATACATCGGCTGATGAAACGGCTGTGTGTAATTTAGGATCTATCAACCTAACTGAGCATATGAAAGACGGCGCTCTTGATCAGGATAAGGTAGCTGAGACTATTCATACGGCTGTAAGAATGCTTGATAACGTTGTTGATATAAACTTTTATCCGACAATAGAGGCTAAGAACTCTAATCTAAGACATCGTCCGGTAGGGCTTGGATTAATGGGTTTTCAAGATGCAGTGTATATGCTTGGAGTTTCTTATCAGAGTGAGGAAGCATTAGAGTTTGCTGATTTCAGTATGGAGTTTATCTCTTATCATGCGATCTTGGCTTCAGCAGAAATCGCTAAGGAGAAGGGTTGTTATTCTACTTACAGAGGCTCTAAATGGGATCAGGGATTACTGCCTATCGATAGTATAGATTTACTTCTTGAAGAAAGAGGTGGATATCTAGATGTTGATAGAACAATCAGAATGGATTGGACGCCAGTGAGAGAAGCAATAAAATTACACGGAATGAGAAATTCTAATGTAATGGCGATTGCTCCAACAGCGACTATAGCTAACATTGCTGGTACTACTCAATCGATAGAACCAACATTTAGAAATCTTTATGTAAAGAGCAATCTTTCAGGAGAATTCACTATCATTAATCCATATCTTGTAGAGGATCTAAAGAAGATCAACATGTGGGATGATGAGATGTTGGATGACTTAAAGTATTATGATGGTGTGGTAGCGGAGATTGCAAGAGTACCAGATGATCTTAAGGCTAAGTATGTAACAGCTTTTGAGATTGATTCACGTTGGCTTATTGAGGCAGCAAGTAGAAGACAAAAGTGGATTGATATGGGTCAATCTTTAAATCTCTACATAGCCGCACCGAATGGTAGACAACTTGATGAAATGTACAAGTTTGCTTGGGAAAAGGGTCTAAAGACGACGTATTACTTAAGATCGCAAGGTGCAACTCAGGTTGAGAAATCAAGTATTGATCTTAACAAGAGAGGCATTCAACCAAAGTGGATGAAAAGTAGATCAGCTTCTAGTGACATTGAGATTACTAGAAATACTGTTAAAGAGGAAAACATTGGATCAGCGAAAGTATGTGATCTGATGGATCCTGAATGTGAAGCGTGTCAGTAGTAAATATTATTTAATTTATTGAATTTGGAGAATTAATATGTCTTGTTGCGATGGAACCGATGGAGGAGCATATGACCTTAACAAAAGAATTGATCCTGATGATAAAAGGTTAATCAATTGTAGGGCCGTAGATGTAAATCAGTTAATGCCTTTAAAATATAAATGGGCATGGGAGCATTATCTAAATGGTTGTAATAATCATTGGATGCCAACTGAAGTGCCTATGCAAAAAGATATAGAGCTTTGGAAGTCTGATAAGCTTAGTGATGCTGAGAGAAAGATTATCATGAGAAATCTTGGTTTCTTTAGTACTGGTGAAAGTCTTGTTGGAAATAATATTGTACTTTCAATCTTTAAGCATGTAACCAATGCTGAAGCTAGACAGTACCTATTAAGACAAGCTTTTGAAGAGGCTATTCATACGCATACTTTTCATTATATTGTAGAGTCATTAGGACTTGATGGTAGAGAAGTGTTTAATATGTATCATGAAGTGTCTTCTATTAGAGGAAAAGATGCATTTGTAATGAGTCTTACAGATGATATTCTTGATCCTAATTTTACAACTGAGACACTTGAAGGCAAGCAGAAATTACTTAAGAATCTAATTGGATTCTATGTAGTAATGGAAGGAATTTTCTTCTATAGTGGATTTGTAATGATTCTATCTTTCCACAGACAAAATAGAATGACTGGAATTGGAGAGCAGTTCCAATATATTCTTAGAGATGAGACTACGCATCTTAACTTTGGTATTGATTTAATTAACAGTATTAAAGCTGAAAATCCTGAAGCATGGACTCCAGAGTTCCAGAAGGAAATTATTCAGATGATAGACGAAGCTACTTCTTATGAGTATATGTATGCTAGAGACTGTGTTCCTGATGGAATTATGGGCTTGAGCGCGGATATGTTCCTAGAGTATGTTCAGTTTATCGCTGATAGAAGATTAGAGAGAATTGGACTCGGAACTAAATATGGTTCTAAGAATCCATTCCCATGGATGAGTGAGACGATTGACCTTGCTAAGGAGAAGAATTTCTTCGAAACAAGAGTTACTGATTACCAAAATGCGGGTGCATTACAGTGGTAGTTATCTAATTATTTAGATTAAAGGGGGGAGCTAGTCTCCCCTTTTTTTATGATTAAAAAATCTCCCCTAGATAAAGGCTTTGAAGCCTTAGAATCTGAAACAACCTTTCAGAACATTTCCTGCTTAACTATTCTAGACAAACCAGTTGATGCTAATGAGCTAATAGAGTCTGTTAATAATAGTAAAAATAGATATCCTAAGTTAAATTACAATCTAATCGGAACAAATTGCACTGCTTTAGATGGATCTGATTCTATAGTTTCCTATACCCAGGCACTATCTACTCAATTTCCCCTCGTTATAGCCCCCTGGCAGATATTTTACAGTAAGGCAGAAAGTACTCCCCCTATTCTCTCTTTTGCACTTCATCATAGTCTCGGTGATGGCGTTAGTGGGCTAGATTTTTTCCATTCACTTTCTTCTAAATTTAAATCAGAAGAATCTCAAAGTAAGAAAGAAAAA
>JBILFC010000004.1:0-28851 GCA_044351785.1 Bdellovibrionota bacterium | reverse complement strand
AGTATCCAGCTAAGGTAAGTGAATTTACCCAAAGAATAGCTCCAATAATATTGTAACGAGCGAATACGGAATATTTCATCTCTCCAATTCCAGCTAAAAATGGTGCGAAGGTTCTAACGATTGGAACAAATCGCGCGATGATTATCGTTTTAGCGCCGTATTTTTGATAAAACTTTTCAGTCCTCTCAATATATGACTTTTTAAAGTACCATTTATCTTCCATATTGAGAGCTTTTTTACCAATAAATCGTCCTATCTGATAGTTAAGAGCATCACCTAGGATGGCGGATATTGTAAGTCCAAGGAGAAGAAAATTGATATTCATTGTGCTACTAGGTGTTAGAGCTCCTGCAGCGAATAGAAGTGAATCTCCTGGTAAAAATGGTGTCACCACCAATCCAGTTTCTAAGAATACAATTAGAAAGAGTATTAGATAGGTCTGGTTTCCATAGGTGGAGATGATGTCTGCTAGATGTTTATCTAGGTGTAGAAATATATCAAGGAAGTATAAAAGATTATCCATAAAAATGTATTGTAAGGTGCTATTTTCTTAGCTATTTCTATAGTTAATTTTATATTGGGTCAATAAGAATGGATATTTTTCAAGTAATAGTGCTTTCAATTGTTGAAGGTTTGACTGAATTCCTGCCAGTTTCAAGTACAGGTCATATGATTCTTGTTTCAAGCATTATGGGGCAGCATGGTGAGGCTGAGAAGCTATTTGAGGTGTTTATTCAATTAGGTGCAATTTTATCCGTAGTCTCCTTGTACTGGTCTAGGCTAAGATCTTTAACTAGTAAGGGGAATATTTTGAAAAGTTCAACTAGCCTACCTTATACCGTTATAGATTTAATGGCAGCTAGTTTGCCACCTATGCTGATAGGGTTTTTATTTTATAAGAAGATTAAGGCATTATTATTTGCACCAATACCCGTCGCTATCTCTTTAATCGTTGGTGGTTTATGGTTGATAAATATAGAGAGGAAGAAAGAGGGCGTAGCGGAAGCTGAGGATGAGAGAATAGGTATCTACCGGGCATTTATCATAGGATGCTTTCAGGTTTTATCCCTATGGCCAGGGTTTTCTAGATCGGGTAGCTGTATTATCGGTGGTCGAACAATAGGATTAAGTAGGAAATTATCTACAGAGTTTTCTTTTATTGTGTCGATACCCTTGATGGGCGTTGCCGTTTTATATGATATATATAAATCCATTAACAATGATTTTATCTTTGAGGGTTCATTCTTTGTTATAGGATTTATTTTAGCTTATTTGTCTGCTCTTTTAGCAGTTAAAAGCTTTATTGGGTTTGTTTCTAAGAATTCATTGGTGCCATTTGGCGTCTATAGGATTATACTTGGAGCATTAGTGTTATTGTATTTTTATTAATATAAAGTATTTTTAGTAGTTTTATGTCTAATGAGTTTTCTGCCGAAATAGATGAGTTGCCGAAGCCGTGGAACATGATTATTCCATTTTTAGTAAGATTGTTTGTGTGGGTTTTATTTTTTGGTCTGCTATATTTAATGCGATCATTTTCCGTTCTTATATTTTTAACCTTTGTGTTTTCTTACATTCAAGCTCACGGGGTAGAGAAATTATCGCCTCATTTTAAGAGGCGTTCATCTGGGGTGGTAATGGTTACTCTGGTTTTCCTTGGAGTACTTTCAAGTATTGGGTCATATTTGGTCCCTCAAGTGATTAGTCAGGCGGAGCTTTTTGCCGATAATTTTAAATCGTACTTGGTGAAACTTGATGGTGAAGTTTTAATCTTAAGTGATTCTTTCCCGTCTTTAAAGGCAATGGTATTTAAAGATAATCAAGAAGTTTTAAGTGAAGGGACATGGGAGGTGTCTAAATCTCCATTTGCGCAAGCCATTTCTACTTTGTTAGGATTTCATAAATCAGAAGAAGGTAAGCTTGTTGATTTTAAAGAGCTTACATCTTTATTAAAAAATATTGGTGCTCCACTATTAGCATCCCTTTCTTCATTTTTTCTGGCTTTATTGTTTTCTTTTTTGATTGTTCTTGATCTTCCTAGATTAACAAAAAGTATTATCGCCTTAAGAGAGACTAAAATTGGGTTTATCTATGATGAAGTAGCAGATAGTATAGTTAGTTTCGGAAAAACTTTAGGGCATGCTTTAGAGGCGCAGCTTTTTATCGCTATTATAAATACTGTTTTAACCGCGGTAGCTATCTTTTTATTCGGACTAGGAAAGAAGCTTGCATTCCTATCTCTAATCGTATTTCTATGTAGCTTTATACCTGTCGCAGGTGTTTTTCTAAGCTCTATTCCTATATGCTTAATCGTTATTGAAGAGAGTGGATTTAAGGGCGCTTTTTTTATGGCATTACTTATCTGGGGCATACATTTAATAGAAACATATATCCTTAATCCGAAGATTTTCGGAGAAAGATTACATATTAATCCAGTTTTAGTGCTTATGATTCTTACTGCAGGTGGAAAGTTATTTGGGGTATGGGGCTTGTTGTTGGGTGTACCTATTTTAACATATATATTCGCTGATGCGATTCGATATAAGAAGATAGAAGATGCGATTCGATATAAGAAGATAGAAGAGTAAGCGATTTACTTAGCTGTAGCTCTAGTCTTTCTAGCTTTTCTCTTAGCTCTTAATTTATCAAGTCTACCACTAAGAAGACCAGATAAGTGTCCTGGCATATTCTTTTCGATAATTTGATTTGCAGTATCAGAACACTGAGCGCCAACACTGAGCCAATACTTTATTCTGTCTTGCTTAAGTTCAACCCCTTCTTTTGCTCCGACAGGATTAACAGTACCAAGTACTTCTAGAAATCTTCCATCTCTGCGAGCAGCTTTATCTGCAGCTACCATTCTATAAAAAGGTAAATTTTTTCTACCAAGTCTTGCGAGTCTAATTTGAACAGCCATGCTTTTAAAAATGTAAATTAATATTTGTAATTTGGGAGAGTAAGTATCTGGTTTTTATGTTTTTTTCAAGACTAAGTGAAAATAAAGTTTGCTCTAAAAAGCCTAGTAAATACAGAGCCTTAGAGTGTTAGCGTTTCAGCCCCCCTGGAAAACCACCAGCAAATTTGCCCATACTACCCATTAAACCTTTCAAAGTATCAGGACTCATTTTACTCATTTTCTTCATCATTGTCTTCATTTGAGTAAATTGTGTGACTAATTTATTTACTTCCTCTACGCTTGTTCCACTTCCTTTCGCGATCCTTTTTCTTCTGCTACCATTGAGAATTTCATGATCATTTCTTTCTGCTTTAGTCATTGATAAGATAATAGCTTCTGTGCGCTTCATGTCTTGTTCGACTTTATTCTCATCTATTTGCTGACTCATGGCTCCCATGCCTGGGATCATGCCCATTAGGGAACTTACAGAACCCATTTTTTTCATGGTTTGGAGTTGCTGATAAAAATCTTCAAAAGTAAATTCATTTTTTCTAAATTTCTTCTCCAACTTTTTTGCATCTTCTTCTGAAACTTGCTTGGAAGCTTTTTCAATGAGACTTAAAACATCTCCCATGCCTAGAATTCGACCAGCCATCCGTTCTGGATGAAATGGTTCTAAGGCATCAGCCTTTTCGCCAACGCCTATGAATTTAATTGGCTTGCCTGTGATGGCTCGCATCGATAAAGCAGAACCACCTCTAGAATCTCCATCTAACTTAGTTAGTATTAAACCATCTAATTCTAGAGAGTCATCAAATGCTTTAGCCACTCGAACTGCTTCTTGCCCAGTCATGGCATCTGCTACTAATAAAATCTCATGCGGTTCAATAGTCTCAACGATCTCTATTAATTCTTGCATTAGGCTAGCGTCAACTTGAAGTCTACCAGCTGTATCAACAAGAACGGTATCAAAGCCAGCCTGCTTAGCATGATTGACAGCTCTTACTGCAATATCTTTTGGCGACTCTAGGTTTGATGAGGGAAATACATCGATATTAAGTTGACTTCCTAGTGTTGCAAGTTGCTCTATCGCCTTAGGCCTATATACGTCAACTGAGACCATTAGAGGTCTTCTCTTATGATCTTCTTTTAACCATTTTGCAAGTTTCGCAGTAGATGTAGTTTTTCCTGATCCTTGAAGTCCTGCAAGTAAAATTATTACAGGAGGAGCATAGCGGGTATTTAGTGGAGTCGCTTCACCAAGAAGCTTAACTAGTTCCTCATGGACAAATTTAATTACCATTTGTCCTGGATTCAGACTTTTTAGAACCTTCATCCCAAGTGCTTTCTTCTTAATACTTTCGCAAAATTCTTTTACTAAACTTAAAGAAACATCAGCTTCTAACAAGGCAACTCTAATTTCAGTTAATGCTGAATCTATATCTGTTTCATTTATTGTGCCTTTCCCTCGAAGACTACTAAAAACGGATTCAAATTTTGCTGTTAGTGAATTAAACATAATTGGGCCTGTGAAAAATATTAATTAAATATAAATGAAAATGAGCTCTACTATGTGGCTCGTTTTACCGCGGTTTTAACGGCGCCTTCTACATCGTTAACTGAGAAGGGGTAACCAAGGAAGCCGTTTGCTCCAACTTGATTTGCGCCGAGTACCAATTCTCTGTCCATCATTGTGCTAAATAGAACTACTGGTACACTTTTAGAAGAACCAGATTTTAAGTCGCTAACTAGCTTCAGTGCGTCAAGTCCTTCTGCGGGGCAATGTGATATAAAGATAATATCATAACGCTTTTTTCTTACATTACTTGTTACTCCCCTAGAATCTGTAACAGTATCTATATCTGCAGAACGATGCCCGATGCTACTAAGAATGGTTCTTAGTTGTCTTTGCCTTATGGCGTCTGGTTCCGCAATTAGTATTCTCATAATTTAAATGCTAAAATTCAGCGTCTGTTTAACTTTAATAATTTAGATGCTCTATATATTAGCATTCATCGATACTTGTAAATGCTCTAAGGTACTAATTAGGCATTTCAGCTAGTTCTACTAAGATTTTACCTGTACTGCTTGGATCAAGAAAGCAGATTTTCTTGTTTCTGCTTCCAATTCTAGGATAGTTAGGAAGCATGCTAACACCCAAATTCTTTAAGTCTTGTATTTTAGTGTGTAAATTATCTACTTTGTAACATATATGATGGAAGCCTTCACCTCTTTTTATAATAGATCTTTGAAGTGGAGATTCATTATTTAATGGAGTTATGAGCTCAATATAGAAGTTCTCTAGGGGAGAGCTTAATAACATAACTGCGACTCCTTCAGCGGGTAATATTTCTTCATGAAAAAAGTCCCAAGAAAGTTGCTTATAGAAGTTTAGAAAATAGGAAGATTGTAAATCTTTGCAGAGAAATGCAATGTGGTCAACCTTAAGATCTTTAAATGGGCTTGCTTCTTTCATAATTTGACTAAAACGTTTAAACTTAGTTATCAAATTGGTAATACTATACAATATCGGTACTATGGGGAAAGGGAAAGCACTAAAAAATGGTTTTGGAGTAATAGTTACTAGTAGCCCTTTGTCTAAAGAGCGGACAGAACTGGCCTCTCAGAATATTCTTGGATTGGGATACAGCTCTGCCTATAGTCTAGCACCATATAAGTACTATGCAAATTATGATTTTGGTTTTGCCAATGGTTCTGTAGGGGAGAGGATAGATTCAATTGAAAAAGCCTTAGTCGATTCTAATTCAGATTGTATTCTAGCTTCACGTGGTGGTTCAGGAGCACTAGACTTGCTGCCTCATTTACCGTTGGATAAGATTTCAAAATTTAAGAAGATTTTTATAGGTCAGTCTGATTTTACTTTAATTTTATTACAGGTCGCTTTTCGGTGTAATGTTCCAGCTATATTTGGCCCAACTTTTGGTGCGGATTTTGCGGATTATCATGAGTTAAAGGAGGCCAAGGAATCTGTAGATACTTTATTGAGAATGTTAACTGATGAAAGTTTTAGATTGGAAATTCGGGGTGAGGTTGTAGAAAAGAAAGGCACAGGCCAAGGGCAACTTATAGGTGGAAATTTAAGTATGTTACTTGCATTACTAGGTACGCCTTATGATGTCTCATATGAGGGTAAAATTTTAGTTTTAGAAGAAGTAGGCGAGTCCCCATATAAGATAGAGCGGATGTTGACTCAGCTTTTATTAAGTGAAAAATTGACTAAGGTGCGAGGAATTTGTTTCGGGCGCTTTGCTCGTTGTGAAAGTAAGGTAGGACCAAGTGTTGAGGATGTTATACTAAGAGTCTCTGAGAGATTAAAGCAGATTAACGTATGTCCAATCCTAAAGAATCTTCCATTCGGTCACTGGGGGATGAGTAATCCTCTACCTTTGGGGGTGAAGGCAGAAATTAGTGGTGATACATTGGTTACCTTGGAAAGCCCAATAAGCAAATAAAAAGAAGTAATAATGAATTTAGATATAGTAGATAGCAGATCAGCATTTCAGATTGAAATTGAAAAATTGGTGTCAGATGCAGTTATTAGCCAGGGATCATCTGATAAAAGAAAGTCTGATGATAAGATTAAACATCAGGTGCCAGGCGTAGAGATATTAGTTCGTCAAGGTGGAGAACTAATATATTCTAAAGCGCTTGGTGCTTCTAAGCGATTAGATGAAGAAAAAGGTGTGTATTCCGAAGGCGAATTAATTGCGAAGTCAGTTTATGATGTTGGTAGTTTAACAAAGATTTTATTAACCGCTCCGTTAGTGTACCTTCTTAGCGTAGATAATCTAATAAGTTATGACTTCCGGATTTCTAGGTATCTTCCTTCTTTTAGTACTCTAGGGAAGGAACGAATGACGATCAATCATTTGCTTTCTAATACGTCAGGTTTACCTAATTCTATAAATTTATCTAGATCATTGATGCCGAGCATGCCTAAGGATGCGCCTGAGTTAAGTAGAAGAGTTGCGCAAGATAAACTTTTAAAAGAATTACCGAAAGGAAAAATTACCAATCTCCCTGGTAAGGCCTCTGAAGAGAGTCCAATTGGGTACATGATTTTATCCTATGTACTAGAACAAATTACGGGCGTACCAATTGATAAAATGTTCAAGAAAATTTCAAGATCACTAGGATTGCAGTCAATTGATTTTATCGATTGGGAGCTCTTACGTAGAGAAAAATTTGATCCAGATTTAGGTGTAATTGTTCCTACTCGTTTCTGTCCTTGGAGAGATCGGATATTACACGGGGAATGTAGCGATGAATTGGCTTGGTATTTTAGTGGAGTAGCTAGTCATAGTGGATTATTTAGTACTTTAAGTGACATTGCTGCAATAGGTAATGAGTTTATTTTAGGAACTAAGGGCTTAGGAAAGTTGTTTTCAGGGGCGTCCTTTAAGGACAAGTTTCAGGAAACTTTATTTGAACAGGGAGTTTCTAAATCACCAGTTTTTAATTTATTTGGAATGATAAAAGAGACTGTCAATTTGCAAAATGGTGGGACATCTGAATGGTTTGGTTTAGACAGTGATACTGGTGTAAGTTTGTGGCTGAATCCACAATTAAATTTAACTCTTACTGTTGCTAGTACGCAAATTCAAGTATCTAAGGATTTAAAACCTCATAGGGAGCTTGTTAAGAAATTGAAGTCTTTCATAACAGGTAGTTTTTAGACTTTTATATGAGTATGCATGGAATCGACTGGCTTAAGAGTCTGGCGTGTTGGGATGGTTGCAATTTTTCACCACTAGAAGTTCCCATCGTAATCTTACGTGCATTAGGGAATCCTCAGAATGCATTTAAATCCATTCATATTGCTGGTACCAATGGCAAGGGGAGTGTTGCTACCTATCTTGAAAAAGTTGCGATCTGTTCTGGCAAATGGAATAAGGTTGGAAAGATTACGTCGCCTTATTTAAGTTCTGTAACAGAATCTGCTTGTATAAACGAAAATGAAGTTGAAATAGATAAAATTAACAGCGCATTGATCGTTATAAAACGAGAATGTGAAAACTTATGTTTAGTACCAACACAATACGTCGCTTTAGTAGTATCTATTTTTTATTTATTTAAGGAGGAGCAGATCGATATTGCTATTGTTGAATGCGGGATGGGAGGAAGATTTGATGCAACAAATGTACTAAGTAACAAGGTTCTTAATGTTATAACCAGTATTAGTAACGATCATGAGGTACAGCTTGGTCCGAATTTAAATGACATAGCCTATCACAAGGCTGGGATTATTAATTGTAGCGCGCCAACTATCTTGGGTCCCATAGATAGTTCCTTGGTGGATATATTTAAGAGAGAAGCAGAGTTAGATGGATCAAAGATTTTATTGGAGGGCGTAGATTATTTTATAGACGAGGGATTGTTAGAGTTTCAGGGTGAAAAGGTGAATTTCAGATTCACTAGTAATGAGCCAAATTATAAGATTATAAATAGAGTATTGGCGTATGTAGCAGCAAGAAGTTTAGAGATAAGTTCTGAGGACATTATTAAAGGATTGCAAAATGCCCACTGGGCAGGTCGTTTCGATATCTACGGGAGCACACTTCATAGTGGAAAAGCTATTATTGATGTAGCGCACAATGCAGAGGGTGTTAGGGAGTTGTTTTCAGAGAATGTTGTTTCTTATTTAAATCAGTTTGAATCTATAACTTTGGTTGCGTCTTTTTTAAAGCGAAAGAATTGGATCGCTATGTGTGAGTTGCTAATTCCTTTACTTGAATTATTGGGGAGTAAGGCTAATTTAATGCTTTACTCTTTTTCTGATGACTCTGTTAGTTTGTCAGAGGTGAGTAATGCTTTTCCATTTATAAAAGCTACCGAGATCAAATCAGGGGATGAATTTTTAGATTTAACAGCTGGATGTGTTCAAGTCTATTTCGGGACTACCTTACTTTATGAACCTTTTATTTGCTGGGCGCAGTCTCAGAAACTGTCACTGGAGAACGGACGCTAAGATTAGGTTTAAAGTCTTTTGCTACAAACCAACCTAGGGTTAGAATACCTAGGTAAAGGGCCCAGGTACCTCTTGCATCAGAACTGCTGAATTTTAATACACTGCCAGAATGGCCCTTAGGTTTTACTGTCTTTTGAACAATTGAAAGATTAGTGAAGGAGTCAATTAAGAGATGCGAGAATGCTCCAATCGCTAGTGCGCCTCCTAGAAATGTTCTTAGTTTCCAGCTTATATCAGGAAAAAGTAGGTAAGCTATTTCAAAAAACAGAATAACAGCAGGGATTGAATGAAGAGCACCACGATTAAGGAAAACTTCTTTTGTTAGATAGCTAAATACCCAGCGAGATAATGCAAATCCGAAGAAGAGAGTTAATGCAATTCGGACTGAGTTTGTAGCTAAGTGTGGAAAGCTTTGTAAGAATATAATTGGAACAAGAGCTCCGAATAAACCTGGTAGCTCACCTGTCCAACCAGCGTCACTAGAATCAATATTGGGAATAATCCCACCAATGACAACTAATATAAAGCCCAGTATCGTAATCTCGGGGGTGATATCATAAGCAACAGCCCCTAGACCGCAATAGAACATGCCTAACATGAAGGACCAAGAAATGTGACTACGCTCATCTGCCATGGAGATTAGATATCTTAATTGTATGTTTTTAGCAAAGGGTATTTTTATCTACCGCAATGACTGATATTATAGTTACTCAATTTTCATTTCTGAGGGGTTTATCAGAATATTATGAGGCAAATTTTATTATCATTTATTTTCTTAGTATTTGTACTTCCATCTTGTTCTGTAAGTAACAGTGATAATTTAGAACTGAATTCAGACTCAGGCGAAGAGCCTAGTGGGGAACCTCAGGAAGAAGTAAGTACTGACTCTGAACAGGAATCTGAGGTTGAAGTTCCAAAGCCTGAAATTTCTGCAATTCAAATCGAATGGAAAGCTCCCAAGACGAATGTCACTAGGTATATACTTCGTTATGGCCTATCGCCTAATAATTTAGATTCAGAAGAAGAAATAGAAATTGAAGATTTAAAAACACAAATACACCCCGTGCATGGCAAGCTTTATAAGTATACGCTGATCGGCCTACCTACAAACGCAATAGTTTACTATACATTGCAGGCAGGGAATGAGAATGGCTTTTCAGAAGCAACACCAGTGGCGAAGGAAGAGGCGAGGTAGGGCCAACTGTTCCATGAGATTTTTATTTTTGACACTTAATACAGTAGAAAGTACTTCTTTGCCCCTGAACTAGGCGTTGGATGGGGGTTTTGCAAGTTTTACACGGCAGGCCTTCTCGTCCGTATACTTTTAGTTTGAATTGATATCCGCCTTTACTGCCATCCTCTCTCTGATAGTCGGAGAAGGTTGTTCCGTTGTTCTTAATGGCAGCACGCAGAACTTTTTTAGTATTTTTATATAGTAGTGTTCTTTTAGTAAGAGAGATTTTTTCAATTGTTTTGTTAGGTGATACTTGAGATAGAAATAATATCTCAGAAGCATATATGTTGCCTATCCCAACAATTCTCTTCTGGTCCATGAGGAAGTTTTTAATATTTTGCTTCTTGTGCTTTTCAAGGATTTCAAGAAATTTAGTAATATTAAGCTCTGGATCAAGTGCATCTATGGCATTCTGAGGGAGTGAGGGTTTAGATAAATGCCATTTAAATGTACCGAATTTTCTTGGATCTACGAAAAGAAGGACACCATCCTTGAAATTGAACTGAGCTCGGACATGCGTGCTAATATTCTTTTCATTCTTCGCTAGTATTTTATTTACAAAAAGCGCTAGTTCCCTTGAATTACTATGTACCTTAAACTTTTCTAACAAAAGTCTCCCAGTCATTCGAAGATGAACTTCAAGATAGATCGCCTTGCTACTACCTTTATGAAATTCAATAATTACGGTTTTCCCTAAACGGTAGGAGGATGATACTGTGTAGTTAAGTAGATTAAAGGGAGGTGCGGGTAGACGTTTCTTGTCTTTAATTTCGCAGCTACTAACTATGTGGTTTTTTAATTTAAGGTTGAGGTTATTCGCGATAACCTCAACCTCTGGTAATTCAGGCATCTCTCACTTTTAACAATGAGTATTATAAGCTTCTTTTAATTTTGTAGCTATCTCTGAAGGAGAATATCCCTCAATGTCTCTTCTTTGAAGCATAAAAACGATATCACCATCTTTTAAAATTGCCACAGAAGGAGAGGAAGGTGGGTAGCCATGAAAGTATGAACGTGCTCTTTCGGTGGCTTCTTTGTCTTGCCCAGCAAAGACAGTCGTAACTGTGGTTGGAACTGTTTCATTCTTTAAAGATTCTGCAACACCAGGTCTTAAACCACCAGCAGCACAGCCACAGACAGAATTTACTACCACCATTGTTGTTCCTTTAGCATCTTTTAGAGTTAAGTCTACTTCTTCTGGTGTAAGTAACTCTTTAATTCCTAAACTACTAAGTTCTTCTCTCATTGGTTGAACGAGCGCTGGATTATACATACTTCTATTTCCTTTCAGGTCTTGCTGATTACTTGTTAATAAATGTATTAATACATTAAATTTATACATGAGAGAATACTACAGGCAGTAATGACAGCAATAGTCGTAGAGAATTTAGTTAAGACTTACCGAAATCAGGTTAAAAGGAGTGGTCTTGGTGGTGCTTTGAGGGATCTTTATAGTCCAGAATATAACGAAGTTAGAGCTGTAGACGGCATAAGTCTGAAAATAAACGAGGGAGAATGTGTAGGTTATATTGGGCCCAATGGTGCTGGAAAATCGACTAGTATTAAGATGCTGACTGGCATTTTACAGGCAACCTCTGGGGATATTAAGATCAATGGTTTAAATCCATTCTTAGATAGAAAAACTTATACCAGATCAATAGGGGTCGTCTTCGGTCAGCGCACACAATTGTGGTGGGATATTGCTGTTAGGGAGTCCTTTGAGCTTCTTAGAAGAATATATTCTGTACCAGTGGAACAGTTTAATAGAGAAGTAGGGAGACTAATTGAACTATTTGGAGTAGGGGATTTACTATCTACGCCGGTTAGAAAGCTTAGTCTTGGGGAAAGAATGAAATGTGATTTAATAGCTAGCTTAATCCATAGCCCTAAAATTTTATTTCTAGATGAACCTACAATTGGATTAGATGCTGTTGCAAAAGAATCCATTCGAGCTGTTTTAAAAGTTCTAAAGGCTGAAAGTAAGACAACTATTCTACTTACTACTCATGATTTACCAGAGATAGAGGAATTATGTGAAAGAATCATGGTTATAGATAAGGGTAAAATTGTATTCGATGGTGCCCTAAAAGAGATTATCAACAAATATGGTGCTTATCGAAATCTTACATTGGAGTTAGATACAAGCAATAACAATTTTGATTTTCTAATGTCTAATGATGGTGTGAAGAACATCGATCTAAAGCCAGGGATATTATCTGTAGAATTCGATAGAAGGTTAATATCTGTTCCTAGTCTGCTGGATAAAGTTGAGAAGATAGTTAGTATTAAGGACCTTTCTATTAAAGAGCCTTCAATTGAACAGATAATTACTAAAATGTATAAGGATCAAGATGGTCGCATTCTTGGATAATCCATACGTGGCGATGGTTAGGCTCTCTTTCCTTAAATTCTTAGCTTACAGGCTAAGGTATTTTACTGGGATTGTAACTTATTTACTTTTTGTGTCTGTTCATTACTTTATCTGGCAAGCTGTTTTTAAAGGTAGTGGTGTTTCTGTGTTAAATGGATTTACGTTTTCTGAAATGGTGACTTACATAGCTATAGGTTGGATTTCTAGGAGTTTATATTTTTCAGATATTGATGAGGAGATTTCTGAGCATGTTAGAACGGGGCAGATTAGTAGCTTTTTAGTGAAGCCAATTAAGTTTCATCTAATGATGTTGTCTGAGGCTATTGGCGGATTGATTTTTCGTTTTTTCTTTTTTACGCTTCCAATTGCAGTGGTTTTGCTAAGTGTTTACCCGATATCTTTACCCTACTCATTTTTAAATGCGGTGGCCTTTATTATGGCTACTGCCGGCAGCTTTTTTGTCCTTGCTGAAATTAATTTTTTATTAGGACTACTTTGTTTTCGGTTAAAAAGTATTGATGGTATAATTAGAGCTAAGTATTTTTTTATACAGCTTTTTTCGGGTTTACTTTTGCCTTTGTCTTTTTACCCTGGATGGCTTAGAGCAATTTTTGAATACCTACCCTTTAAGCTTATAGCCTTTACACCCCTTGAAATCTACCTAGGTAAGATACATGGGATAGCTCTGTTGTATTCAATTGCGTATTTATTTTGTTGGGGGTTTCTTCTTTTTATATCTGCGGAGATTCTGTGGAAACGGTCTTTTAATTTTCTTTCCATACAAGGGGGCTGAAGTGATTCTTTCAGTTAGTATTTACTACTATTATTTTAAGCAGTTTTTAAAAAGTAAGGCTGAGTACCGAGTTGATTTTCTGTTTGGGATAGCTTCGCAGATTCTAATTTCCCTATTTGGGTTATTGTTTATTTTAATGCTATTGGATGGTGAATCTGTAAAACAAATTGGAGATTGGAGTAGGTTGGAGGTGATGTTAATTTATGGATATTCTATGCTCTCATTTGCGCTATTCAATACTGTAGCAACGAATCTGTATCGCTTTGGCGATAGGTATGTAATCGGAGGCGAGTTTGATCGTGTTTTAGTAAGGCCCCTTAATAGTCTAAGTCAGGTGCTTTTCGAAGCTTTTAACTTAGAATCCATAGGGACGTTTATTCTAGGGGCTTGCATTTTTAGTTATGCCTGTAGAGGATTGCACCTTAGTCTGGGCATACTTGACTATTGTTGGTTAGGAATAAGTGTTATTTCAGGATCTATTATTCTTATCTCAGTATTTATCAGTCTTTCTACTTTGTCATTTTACTTCGAAGATAAGTTAGGAATTGGAGCCCCAGTATATAGTTTAATTAATTTTGGCCGTTATCCTACACCCATTTTTAATTCGACTATCCAGTTTATCTTGAGTTTTATTATTCCTTTTGCTTTTGTCGCATTTTATCCAGCTACGCATTTTCTTGGTAGGGAGGAATATAGATATTTTTGCTATTGTACTCCCCTTGTTGCTCTAGCTAGTTTTTCATTTGCATTGTTTTTTTGGTGCCAAGGAGTTAAAAGATACGCTTCTACAGGATTTTAGGCCGCAGCTTTATAGGATCTTTGATAAGGAATCTGTTTTTTAATTCTACTTATTCTCTGATCTAACTCAGATTTTAAATTTTTAATGGCAATTGGCTTAATTGCTTCTGACAGCATAACCGCGTTCATTGTGTCATCATTACTACTTAAATCATCTAGTAGGCTTGTGTAGGCATAGTGTACTTCATTTATATCTCTACTTTGTGAATTTTGATTTACTTTTTTAAGTCTACCTTCAAGTGATGCAAGTAGTCCCTCGACCGTGGCAAGTTCATGAAATCCTTCGGGTTTCATAATTCCAGTGAGCTTTTTAAGTTGTACTTTAATTATTGCAACCTCCGCACTGTATTCATTTAAGATGCCAGCGAGCTTTCTACTTTCTTTGTAAATTATTTTCTTCATCTCGCCTTTACTCTTTTCTCCGTTGATCACGGATAATATGGCACTGATTAAACCAAAAATAATAAAGGTAGCAAATATAGCAAATCCAGCTACTTTAATAGGTAGCTTCTGTTGTTGAAGATATAGATTCCAAATCTCATTGAATGAAAGCGCGAACGTAGCTAGCAGAGTGATATGAAATATGGTGCTAAATCCCTTTTCATTTTTTAAAAACTTTTTCATATACTTCAAACCTTGGAAATAACTGTTATACCCACTAGTCTTGGTTCTCTGTTAAGTTGCTTCAGATAGATCAGAAAACCTCGTGATTTTAAATACTTAGAACTTATTTGATTTTCTTATTTCCTCTAACATCTCAAGGAAGGATTCATATCGAGATGTGAGGATTTTCCCTTGGGCTAGGGCTTCTTTAACTCCACATTGTACCTCTTTTAGATGAGAACAGTTATCGAATTTACAATTCTTTGAATATTTTAGAATGTCAGGGATTAAAGATATTAATGATTCTTCGTTTAGATGTGATACGCCAAAGCTTTGTATGCCTGGTAAGTCAATGACTAATTGCAATTGATTAGGATTGGCGGACGGATTGTCATATATATAGGCTTGAGCAACGGAGGTGGTTTGTTTCCCTTGTCCAGTTTTGTCACTTACTTGTCCGGTGCGAATATCTTTTTTTAAGATTTTTTTTAGAAGACTGCTTTTACCAACTCCTGAAATACCTGTGACGACAACTATCTCGGAGTATTCAATTAAATTGCAACATTTATCTATCCCTTCGCCAGTCAGGGTTGAAGTTTTAATTACTGGAATTCCAATGTTTTCATAATACTCTAGCGTTTCAGATAGTAGACAAAATGAAGATAAGTCAGATTTATTTGCTAAGATTTTTGTGGGGATATTTTCTGAAAATGCTACTGCTAATGTGCGATCTAGTGCTTTAGAATTAAAAAGCGGTGGGGGAGCAATAGTGATCCAAAGTTCGCTAATATTCGCCGCTAGCAGTTTTGATTTACCAAAATAGCTTCTACTTAGGCAGTTTTTCCTTGGTTCCACTGAGTGAACATAAGCTTGTTCATCTCCGAAAGCAGCAGTGTTATATAAGACCTTATCTCCAGGTATCAAATCTCCAAGTTTTCTTGAAGCTGTAGCAAGAAGTTCTTCTTTTTTGGAGTTGATAATACTAACAAATCTTCTCGTGCTTGAAGTAACAACTGCTTGATTGAGGAGAGAGCTTTCAACTTCTTTAAAATCTCTCTCCTCTGGCATATCTATTACTTTACGCCTAAAAGCTCTACGTCAAAAATTAGATCTGCATTAGGTGGTATAACTCCTCCAGCGCCGCTAGCCCCATAACCAAGAGAAGAGGGAATTATTAGAGTTCTATGTCCTCCCACTTTCATTCCTTTTACACCTTCGTCCCATCCTTTGATGACCTGTCCAACACCAAGAGTAAAATCAAAAGGTTCGGCGCTGTCTTTGGAAGAATCAAATTTCTGACCTTTTTTCCCATTGACGCTCAGCCAGCCAGTATAATGAACGGTAACTTTTTGATTAGCTTTTGCTTCAGACCCATTCCCAATTTTGTGGTCTTCATATTTTAGTCCATTTTCAAGGGTAGTAATTTCTGCTTGTACATCCATGGTTAAACTTGATCCTATAAATAATACTGTAAATAAAAGCACTTTAGATATGTAGCATCTATTTGTCATTAAATCTCCTAAAGCTAAGGTTTATCAGTTAGGAAGACTACTTCAATTTTATGAATTAAGCATCATACCTTTTTAGGCATGATTTAATGGAGAAAATGGCTTCTTGAATTTGTCGTTGGGTATCTTCCACTATGTTCAGTGGTATACTATGTGCTTTGCCATTTGATTCTGTAAGGTGTAGTTCAGAGTATCCTTCCGTATATGTTAGACTTAAATTTAGTTCGGGGAAATTAGACGAGAGAGTAAGGAAGGTCTCTCTAAGTCCTTTTACATTAACAGTAGCTTTTTCATCGTTTTCTTCCATGCTAAACTTAGATGTCTAAATTAAGAGTAAAGTTTCAAAAATTAAAAAGGTGAATTTAGTGAGTGATAAAGTTAAGAAATTGGTTTTACTGGGAGACAAATCTGCGCCGTATTTGAATTTATTAAGGCCTATTGTGAGAGGAATCTCATGCGTTATGTTCCCGCTATATTTTTTATTGTTAGTGGTATATTTTGACTTCTTTACGGCAGGAATAAGTGAAATTATTCTTCAAATTTCTGCGTTAATTGTGTTGGTATTAGGTTTGCCTCTTTCTGCAGGTTTGAGGGTGGATCAGATTTCCTTGGAACTTGGTACAATATTACCTCGTGAATTTATTTTGGTAATAGCTTCTCTTGTTACATGGTTAAATTTAGGGTTGATATTCGGCTTTAGAGCTTGGATGAAGAATAGGATAGCTTCCAAGGACTAGTTTAAACAAGATTAATAATCTTTTGAGTTAGGTAAGAACTCTTCCCAACCTTTCTCCCTGTCATAGAAACATTTTAAGCCGCCTTCTGGAGTTCTTAGAATCTTAATCTTGCTAACAGAATATCCAGGTCTTTCAGGT
This sequence comes from Bdellovibrionota bacterium, assembly GCA_044351785.1. Taxonomy (GTDB): domain Bacteria; phylum Bdellovibrionota_C; class UBA2361; order SZUA-149; family DAOLCO01; genus JAIYCX01. The sequence goes on along the minus strand of JBILFC010000004.1, from coordinate 11,784 downwards.
CTATTTGGGGTAAGATAAATTTTCCCGGGCTTTTGAGCCTGTATTATCAGACCTGCTTCCTCAGCTGGCTTCACTAAAAAAGCTTCTTCGGGCGAGGCAAAGCAGACAGCCGCATCAGTAAATGGGAGTGTGTAGATTGGAGTAGGTGCAATTCCAGGGCGATCAGGAATAAGCGCAAGCTCAACTTTCTGACCTTTATTATTGTCTTGTATTAGAGTGTATCCAAATAACATATTAGTCAGCCGCCTTAAGTGTTAAGTGATCAGGGTTGTCACTAGATATTTTAAAGAATAGTTTTGCTCCAACAAGCCCTTCAAAGTACTCTATCTTCAGTCTGTGGGTTCCTTTTGTAAGTTTAACTGCCTTACGTCTTTGTATGCTATCTTGAGGTATCCAATAATCAAGTAGTAATTCATCGTCCATGTATACTCGAACACCATCGTCTGAGGTTACAGATAAATTAACAAGTGAGTCTTCTTTGAGAATCACATCGCTCTCATAGCGAATACTGAAGTTGTCTGCCGGCATGCCTTTCTTCGGTCCATTCATGCCGAAGTCTGTATTCGGTAACGGTTCGTAATAAATACCAAATGGAGGCCCTTCAAGATTTTGATTGCTGAAATAGGTTACTTTAGCTGTAGCTGGATTAAGTAACTTGTATATCCCAGTAGTAATTAAACCAACTAATAGCAAGGAAAAAGCTAGTATTAAATTAAACTTTTTAAAATTGCTATTACTGGTTGTTTGAAAATATGATCTAAATCCAATCTCTAGTTTCTCAAGTAACTCAAGACTGAGTTCTACGGTAGTACAGTGCATTGAATTCAAGGCAGATTGAATTATGCCAAGTTCACTAGTTGTAATATTAAACTCATGCTTTTTAAATAGGGCTAGAAGAGATTGGTCTGTGATATTGGCATTATTATCATTATTGGCCTCCTTAAGAAGAAGCGATATGAAAAGTAGCATCAGTGAGCTCTCTGCTTTTGTGCCAAAGCCTTCTACTAGGCGAGCTTGTCTAATTTCTCTTAATAGCTCTAAATAATTTGCGGTCATGTTTAATAAAAAATATAATTTGAAAAGCGGTTTCTAATAATTTTACTGTCTGATATCGTGTATCATTATTTCAGTCAAAGGGTTATTTAAATATGATTGAGGACTATGAGCTTATTGTAGTAGGAGGGGGTATCATTGGGGCTGCTTGTGCCTATGAGGCTAGCTGTAGGGGTGTTAAGGTATTGCTAGTAGAAAAGTCGGATTTTGGTTCTAAGACCTCGCAGGGTTCTTTTAAAATTGTTCATGGAGGTTTGAGATATCTTCAGCATTTAGATTTACCTAGGTTAAGAGAATCTGTCAGAAGTCAGAATTATATTAGAAGATTTGCTCCCCATTTAGTTAAGCCACTACCGTTTATCGTCCCTTGTTATGGTTACGGGATGAAAGGAAGAGAGGTTCTTAGTTTAGCTTGCGAAATATATAATATTCTTAGTTGTGATAGAAATAGGAGTGTTGCTACAGAGCAAGTTCTACCTAAATATAAAGTTTTATCTACAGATCAGTTATTGGAAATAGCACCATATCTTGAAAAAGATAAGTTGAGAGGTGGTGTGGTTTTCTATGACAGTCAGATGTTAGATCCAGATAGGTTAATTCTTCAAGTACTTTTATCTGCAGAAAGGCAAGGAGCATATCTTAAAAATTATACCAGAGTAGAATCTATAGTTCCTGCGAATAATATATATGAAGTAAATCTCATTAATGAAATAACTAAAGAGCGTAATAAAGTATTTTCTAAATACGTGATAAATGCGATGGGTCCTTGGGCCTATAGCTTAAAGGATTTACTTCCTTGTAAAGAAAAAGACTCGCAAATAGAAACTGAGTACTATTCTAAAGGTATTCAGCTTGCAGTGAAGAACTACCCACTATCCCAAGCAATATCTATACAAACCAAGGGTGTAGACACTGCCGCGACGATAAGTAGGGGAGGAAGGGCCATTTTTCTTCAGCCCTGGAGAAATTTAACTTTAATCGGTACGACAGATTCCATATATCAAGGTAAGCCAGATGGTTTTGGTATCGGAGAGGAGGAAATCAGCCAGTTTTTTAAGGAAGTGTGCGATGCATATCCCGATCCTAAATTAAAGAAAGCTGAAGTTGCATTCGCCTTTGGTGGACTTCGGCCGATTGATCCAGTTTTACTTGATAGGATTCGTAGTGGGGAAGTTCGTGATGGTTTGGTAAATACTAGTAGGGATGAAGAGTTTATCGATCATAAGAGTGCTTGTGATCAGTGGAATATGCCCGCGTACTCTAATATCGTTAGTATTGTGGGCATAAAATATACTACTTATCGGTCTGTTGCAGTGCGTGTTTTAGATTGCTTGGCAAAAAAAGGGTTATCCAAAATTAATAGAGGATCTGACTATTTTCATTATGGGGATAGGATTGATGTGCAGAGAGAAATTCAATCTATTTTAAATTTGCTTGCAGAGAAGAATGCGAATGTCGACCTTAAAGAGATAGGAAAAGAGTTATGGGAGCTATTTGGATTTAGTGCTAAGGAATTTATTTCAACGCTTAGAATAACAGATGAGATTGATGCTAATGAAGCTAAAAGACATATTGAGTCTCAGATGATTTGTTATTCTGTCCAGAATGAATATGCGAAGACTGTGGAAGATATTCTGTTGCGTAGATTTTCATCTAAATTCTTAGTTAGAGATAATGATGATTTTGTTAGTTTGGTAAAGGAAGTTTGTATCAGTATTCTTAAGTGGGATAAGGATATGGTTGAAAGGGAAATTGAGTTGTTGGTTTCAAGGTATAAGTAATCTAAGTTATTTTTCAATTCAGTCGGCAGATTTTACCTATTTAAAACTTCATGCTGCTTCCTCTGAGTTTTATAAGTGATTGTAATTGCTGAATGAAGTATCTAGTTCTTTAATTTATAAGTTTGGCTAGGGTCTTGCATTGTACTTGAAGTGGTGTTTGTGGAATCGAGATTTTGTAGTGGATGTTGTGGTTACTTAGTTTTTAAGTATAAAATGTGGAGGTGCGCTCGTGGAATTGGAATCAGTTCAAAGTGGGTCTAATAATGCTGACCTACAAAAAAATATCAAATCTAAGGTCCCAGAAGGGGATGCAAAGGAAGCTTTCTTGTCTGTGTTGCAGGGATTAGTTGGGTTTTTAGCACCAACACCTAATATTCAGACGAATATCCCTCAGGTAAAAATTGCAAAACTTGAAGTGCGAGAGAAAGAGGTGCAAAAAGAAGAGCAGAACTATTATTCTGAAGATGTTGATTCAAGGCAGTCCTTGAATGAAGAGGGAGATATTCAGACATCAGAAAATAACAACTTAGATCTTTCAGCAGATGTGAATAAAAATGCTACCGACGAAGCAGTGAAACTGTCTGGAGCTAAAAGTAATAATGAAACGAAGGAAGAAGTAGTAGCTGAAGTGGTCGTTCAGGCTAAAACAGATCAAAGTGTTGAAGAAAATCAAACTCAAGTTATTGTTCAGCAAATAGTAAACAAAGAAGTCGTACAAGATACTACTTCGGAGGAAAAGAATAAACTCAATGCAGAACAAAATGCTATTAGCACAGAATTTGTAGCCGAGAACAATATAGAAATTGCTAAAAATGCTGAAAATACTGCCTTAGAAGTAACTAAAGTGCAAAAGAAAGTAGTTTCTGAAACTCCAGTGGAAGAACAGGTTTTAGAATCTTATGAAGCACAAACAGATGTATCATTGCAGGGCAATGAAGCTAACTTAGATCCAAAAAGTACAGTAAAAGTATTGAATGCTAAAGTTCAGAAGGATGATAGTGGGAGATCCTTGGAAGATGAGATCGAGGTGTCATATTTTAATGCTCGAGAATTAATGAAAGCTTCACAAGATAATTTTGCCCCTTCTGTGGATAAGCCATTAGTTGGGCCCGTTCTGAATGCTAAGGACAGCTTGGGGATTAAAGTACTAGGCGAGATGGCCTTACAGGCTGCGTTTAGAGGACAGTCTAATTTAGACTTTGGGGCTAACTCAAATTTCTCTAAAGGTTCAAATATTAAGTTAGATCAAAATCAAGGAATGATACAATCTAGCAAGCCTGTTTTAGAGAAAAATAGCTCTGAAAAAGTTATTAATAATTCCTTCCATGCTAGGACAGCACAAGCACAAGTAATGATAGATAAGGTAAAGGCGGTGATAGAGCAAGCCGCAGTAAATAAGACAAACGACTCGATTACAGTCAAAATAGATCCCCCTCATTTAGGTGAGCTTACTGTAAAGGTAAGTGAAAAAAAGGGCCAGATCTATGCAAAAATTACCCCTGAGAGTAAGGAAGTAGAGGAAGTTCTTAGGAGCCAAGCTAGAGAGTTGTCTTTAGTCATTCAAGCTCTTGGATACAAGGAGGAAGATGTTGAAGTTAGTATCGGAACTGCAACCCCTGATTTTTACAGAGCTTTTTCTCACCATGACAGTGCAAACAGCGGATTTTCAAATTCAAATACCGGATTAAATAAGTCTAGATTTGGAGTTTTAGGGAATTCTGAGCAGACTGGCATAAATATTGATAATAACTTAACTAGTGAGGATCTAGTAGGTTGGGTTGCTTAGTGTTAATAGATTTAGATCAAAGTTTATAGAAATTAATTATGGCCAATGCAATAAATAAAGTAGGGGAAACAAATATTAGTGGATTGACCTCCACTAGTTCCTCTCAGACCGGTAAGCCAAAGGATAGTAGTAAGGAAGTTTCTCAAGATGAGTTTCTAAATCTATTGGTGCATCAGCTTCAAAACCAAGATCCATTAAATCCAATGGACAATCAAGAGTTTGCAGTACAACTGGCGCAGTTTAGTTCTCTCGGTCAGTTAACTGAAATTAATCAGAAGATGGAAGGTAGTGGGGCTAGTAGCGCAAGTTCTTTAGCCTCTTATCTAGGTAACGAGGTACAATTTACGGATAATTTAGTCAGAGTGAATAAGGGGCAAGGATCTAATTTATTATTAGATATCCCCGCTGGAACTGAATCAATTCGAGTAGATTTATTAGATGAACAGGGACAAGTTGCAGGCAGTAAAGTAGTTGAAGATTTCCAAGTTGGAGATAAGCAAGTGGTGTCATTGGATGACTTAGGTGTAGAAGATGGAAAGTATGGAGTTAGAGCAGTATCAGTAGGAAGTAGCGGAAGGTTTGTTGATTTAACCGCAAAAGTTACAGGGACAGTAGAAGGATTTCAAATGGAGCCAGAGGCAAAGCTGATAGTAGGTGGTGAGGAGATGGCGGTGACGGAAGTATCAGCAGTATACAGGGGTCGATAGTTGTAGTGTAGTAGTGTTCGATCGAAGTAGTGGTAGTGGATTATATTATTAATTTTAGTGGAGGATGACCTGTGCCAAGTATTAACGACGGATTATTTGCTGCGCGAGCTGGTATTCAATCTCACGGTACTGCAATTGCGGTATTAGGTGATAATATCGCCAACCAAAACACAGTAGGTTTTAAAGCGGCGCGAGCTGACTTTGTAGACCTGCTAGCTGGAAGCTTAGGAGGTGGAGGTGCAACTTCTACTGGATCAGGAAGTAGTGCCGGTAAAATAACTAGAATTTTAACCCAAGGTACATTTGAATCTACGGGCCGAGGATTAGACTTAGGTATTGATGGTAATGGATTCTTTACCCTTCAGAATGATTCTGGAAATACTTATTATACTCGAGCAGGTAACCTTCAAGTTGACCCCTCTGGAAATCTATTAGATCAGAATGGTTTCTATGTGATGGGTTATCCGACAGGTGGGGCTGGTACATTAGAAAGACTTAACGTGAATGAAAGAGTTTCTGGTGACATCGGTTCAGAAGCAGTTACGATTTCAGGTAATTTAAATGCTGCTGAAGATAATCCAGCAGGTGCTCTAGCTGGTGGCCCTTCTTTTGAATATGCCGAGCTTAACGATGGTTCTAACTACCAACAGCAAGTTACAATTTATGACTCATTAGGCGCGCAACATACTTTAAATATATATTTTAATAAAGCCGCAGCACCAACTTCAAATGAGTGGACCGCTTATGCATTTATAAGAAATGGTGATCTTGCTGGGAATTTGAATCCTGCCGATGAAGCTTCTTTGGCACCCAATGGAACTTTAACTTTAAACTTTAACTCTAATGGTCAGATGACATCAGTGGGAACTGCAAACCTAGGACCAATCAACTGGGCCAATGGATCTTCACCAACTACAATTGCATTAGATTTGTCTGGGTTTTCACAGTTCGCATCTCCTAATACAACTGATTCGTTATCTCAGGATGGAACTGGTTCTGGTTCAGTAACGGGATTCTCAGTAAGTACTGAAGGATTATTATTTGCCCAGTTAGATAACGGTCAGACTTCCAGTATCGGAACAATTTCATTAGCAACATTTTCTAACGCTGAAGGATTATCACGAGTAGGAAATTCTTTATTTACTTCTTCAACTGCAAGTGGGGAGCCAGTTTATGGTACTCCTAATGTCGGTACATTTGGAGCATTGCAGTCAGGTGCGCTGGAATTATCAACCTCAGATCTTGCAGCAGATTTTATTAAATTAATTTCACTTCAAAGAGGTTTTCAAGGAAGTTCAAGGGTTGTTAGTAGTATTAATGATCTTCTAAATGAAATTGTGAATCTAGCTAGATAGTAATTAAAATAAGAGGCCTTACTAGGGTTTAAAAGAATAAACCCTAGTAAGGTAGCTCTGAATCTAGTATTTCTCCAAACTTTCTTTGATCAAATCCAAGTATCGTTTTGCCATTTATAAATGATACTGGAATAGTTCCTTCTTTTTCATAAATTTCTGATCCATACTCATCTGTTTCAACATCATATCTTTTATATTTAAGACCTCTTTTCTTCAAAAATTCTTCTAGCGCTTTACAGTGAGGGCACCACTTTGCAACGAAGATCTCAATCCCTTTTTCTTTATTGTCGACATCATGATACGCTGATTCAGAACTGTCAGATGTTTCTTCAAGATTCTTAGCAGGTGGAAGATTGTTGTCTATAGATGAAGGAGCTTTGTTAACTACAGGATCTTCTTTTATAACTTTTTGCGGGATTTGCTGTTTTAGATTGGTGTTTATCGTTTTAGCCGCAGGTTTAAAAAAAGCACTTGCTTGGTATTTAGCAGGGATTTCTTCTATAGAATCTTTACAATCTAAATTTCCAGAACTGTCTCTGTAACAGAATTTATCTTGTCCCACCGCAAGGGTGGAAAAACTGATTACTATAAACAAGCCTAATAATATTCTAATTACCATAAATTTAATTCTCCTTCTAATGCCCATGATTCAGTTAAACGGGAAAAGTTTTCTATCTGCCAGATAAATCTACTTGGATCGGAAAATGAAAAGGCCCCGGCATTTGAGGAATAACCTCTACCCCTAATATGTTCGGGAGATAGAATATATAAATTTCTTTTAGCTCTTGTGCAGGCTACATAGAATAATCTTCTTTCCTCCTCTATTTCCTTATCATTACTTAGCGCTCTTGACGAGGGGATGTATCCATCGTTAGTGCTAATTATGAATACTGTATGCCATTCAAGACCTTTCGCAGAATGAATCGTGGATAGTGTAACTCTTTCGTTTTCCTTGGATTCGGCTTCTGTACCAATTTGCGTCTGATCAGGGGCCTCTAGTGTCATATCGTCCATAAAACTAGCAAGATCTTGATATCTTTCAGCAAGTGTTTTTAAAGAATTGATATCATCTACTCTCTTATTGTAGTCATCATAATTTGCCCTGAGAATTGGAGTGTAATAGGAAATAACTAAATCCATTAGTTTCTCCGGCGATCCGATTAAGTCGATACCGTTGGATACAGTTTGAGAGAGGTTCTCAAGGTCTTTATGATATTTTTTGGATTTAGGGACGTTTAAAGCTTTTTCATGGCCACCATTTTTGATAATTAAAGTACTGATGTCCAATGCTGTTTTGGGTCCTACTCCTTCAAGCATCAAAAGCGCTCTATGCCAAGAGATAGAGTCTCGATGATTTTTCACTACCCGAAGAATAGACATTATGTCTTTAACATGTGCGGATTCTACGAATTTTAATCCGCCGAACTTTTGAAAGGGAATTCCTCTTGAGTTTAATTCAATTTCAAGTTCGTTTGAATGCCATGCCGCTCTAAATAGAATTGCCATTTCCGAAAAGGGAATACCTTCTTCCCTTAGTTCTAGAATCCTTTGTGTGATAAAATATGATTGTTCATTTGCATCCAGTGGTCTTAAAAACACAGGCTTTTGTGAAGCCTCAATGTCAGAAAATAGTCTTTTTGGATATTTCTCTTTCGCAGTATCTAGTAATGCATTAGAAAATTCTAGAATTGGTTGAGTTGATCTATAATTCTGTTCGAGGGTGATAATTTTACAAGAAGGAAACACAATCGGAAAGTCCATAATGTTTCTAAATTCAGCACCTCTGAAAGAATAAATACTCTGTGCATCGTCTCCAACTACTAGGAGGTTCTTATGATAAGAGGCGAGAAGATAGGAAATTTCTGATTGTATTCTGTTGGTATCCTGATATTCATCAACCATGATATACTTAAACTGTTGAGAGATTTGATTAAGTGTCTCAGGTTTTAAAGTAAGTAGTAATTTAAGTTCTACTAATAGATCGTCGTAATCTAAAACGCCTCTTTCTCTTTTGTAGATTTGATAGTCTTCCTGAAGTCTTTCTAGATTAGAGGCCAATTCTCCAAACTGAGGATACTCTTTGTCAATAACTTCAGCTATTGTTTTGGAGGTGTTGATTGATTTTGAAAAAATATCGATACAGGTATTTTTTTTAGGGAACTTGTCTTCAGATTTCGCATAACCTTTTTCAGTCCTAACTAGATTTAGGAGGTCTTCAGAGTCTCCTCTGTCTAATATAGTAAAATTAGGAGGTAGGTTTGCTTGATTGCTATATTTTCTAAGTAAACTATTAGCAAACCCATGGAAGGTACCACCGCGAATTCTTTTACATCGATCATCTAAAATAGATGTAGCTCTTCTCAACATCTCACCAGCGGCTTTTCTGGTAAAAGTTAATAAAAGAATTTTTTCTGGTTCTACATTTTGTTCAATTAAGTAAGCTACTCTATATATTAAGGTACGTGTTTTTCCACTACCAGCTCCAGCAATACAAAGCACTTGCCCTCCAGTTGTAGTCACAGCCTCATACTGACTCGGGTTTAGTTCAGACTGGTAGTCTATGGTTATATTTCTAGAAATCTGACGAGCAGGTGCCTTTAGAGAGTATATTTTCTGAGCTGGTTCATTCATATTAAATTTAGCTTTCGTCCTGCTCGGTAAATACCAATAATTGATAAGGCATCTTTTATGCCTCCATTCTCAATCAATTCAACAGCTTCAAGATAGGAAACTTCTTTAATACTTAGGATTTCAGTGTCCTCAGGTTCTGCTGGGACACTTTCTAGTTCTGTTGCGAGGTACAATAGTGCTCTTTCATTAGAGTGGCTATTAGATAGATGAATTTCGGGGCCTAGTTGGATAAAGTTAGAGGAAATTAATCCAGCTTCTTCTTTAAGTTCTCTCTGAGCTGCGAATTCAGGATTTTCATCTATTTCCGTACCACCTTCTATGATTTCCCAAGAATATTCGTCCATAGTGTAACGATACTGGCCAACGAGGATAATTCCCCCGTCTTTTGTCACTGCAACTACGCCTGTAGCAATTTTGCACTCTACAACTCCATATATTCCTTCTTTCCCTGCTGGGGTGATCACTTGATCTTCCCGAAGCGTTATCCAAGGATTCTTATATGCTATTTTGCTACTGAGTGTTTTCCAAGGATTTGATAAGTTATACTGCATCATGAAGTTTTTTATTGTTTTATATCTATATCGCAAAAATTTACTAAGAAAACCATTAAAAACGAAATAATCTTTTAATGGATTGAGCCAGGGCCTTTGGTTTGAGAGAAGAGGGTGGCTACATCAATTGAATCAAACTCTTGCGTTTCCTGACAAAATTCACAGGTAACCTTAATCGATCCTTCATTTTTAATGATATCTTTAGCTTCAATTTCTCCTAGAGTTTGAAGAATTTCAGAAATTTTCTCTCTCGTGCAATTGCATGAAAAAGAAATGCTCTTTTGAGAAAATAATCTTAGTTCCTCATTCTGAGCTAAAGAGGATAAAACTGTTTCAGAATCTTTTAAATCTGCGAAGTAACAACTTTCAAGCGCTAATGAAAGATGATCCCATAAAGAAGAGGAACTTTCCTCTTCTATCTCGGATGGTAACTTCTGAAGTAGTATACCTCCAATCACGCCATCTTGACTAAATAGTTTTATTCTACTCGCTACTTGCTCAGACTGTAATAGGAAAGACTCGAATATCTCTTCAATGCTGTTACTAATGAGTGGAACCATGCTTTGATAAGCATTGTTAGATTTTCTTGGGTTAATACTAATGATAAGGTTGGCATTATCAATCAGTTCTAAAAATGTACTTGAACTGGTAGTAAAATTATAGTCTTGGTCTAAGCTAGCAGTTGCTCTAATTTGAAGTTTCGAGTTACATTCGGCAATTAGCATCCTGATTGGTCCAGTTCCTTGTATTTGGATAGAAAAAGAACCATCAAATTTTAATGAGCTGGAGAATAGGACGCTACATGCTAGAAGTTCCCCTAATATATCTTCGATGATAGATGGGTAGCTATGATTCTTAATGGCTTTTTGCCATGAGTCATCAAGAATAACTATTGAACCTTTGATCGGATGTTCTTCAAATATAAAGGGTAGAAGGTGATCTTTTTTCACTTAATAACTAGTCAAAGTAAATAATACTTCAATGATCTAGCATACATTCTACCTGTTATAAAGATTTTAAAAACCAGCAGTTTAGGCTGGTTTGAAAGTTTCTTCCACTACGGCACCAAAATAAGGAGAAGGTCCTTGAGAAACGTCTCTCATCATTTCACTAGCTTCTCTTGTATCAACTAGAGACCACTGCATCTTAGGAGTTCCATCATGTTGTGGCTCTAGAAATTTTCTTACCACTAGGAAAGAATCTCCAGTAACCGCATCTGACTTATTTACAAGCCTATAGATATTAAGTTCATGTTTCTTTGTATTAGCCGCTCTTTGAGCTTTCGGCCTAAGATCTTCAAGTACTTTTGATAATATCCATTCTCCAGAAACTGCTGTAGGGCAGGCAAATAATACTTGACCTCTTTCAATTTTGGTTTCCATTTCTTCTAAGAAATCAACTGACATAATTACACCTTTAAGAATTCACATTTTACTACTTTCAACTATTAATGAAGGTATCGTGCAGTAAGTCCATTTCCTAAAGTATCGATGACTAAGAAATTTTCCTGTTTTTCAAGTGGTAAAGTTATAAAGGAAGGCCAACAAAGCCGGTATTGATACCGATAAAGAACCTGTTAACAACAAAATCAGGTTCTGAGAAACCTAATACGTCTTCAGCAAAGGAAGCATCGCCATCTTGTTTAGAGTAGTTATATCCTAAATTGAAAGAGGTATTTTGGGTAATATTGTAGTTAATTGAGGCACTTCCTTCAAATCTAGAAATATCGCTGGGTAAATCAAAAGATGGATCATTGAATAGAAAATAACGCGTTCCTAGGGTAAGTTTTAGTTTATCTGTTAGGGGTTCAATTAGGTTAATAAAGTAAGTTTTTGCAGTGAGCCTTTGCCCATCAATATTAGTTGAGAATCCTTGATTCGCTCCGAGGGTAATCAGTGAACCTGGTCTATAAGCATAATT
>JBILFC010000086.1:0-10289 GCA_044351785.1 Bdellovibrionota bacterium | reverse complement strand
TTGCTGAGGAAGCGAAGTTACTGGTCCTTGTAAAACCTTATCTGGGTCTGTAACAAAAACTACATTTGACTCAGAAGACTCTGCCACCTCATTTTCACCTTGAACAACAGGCTTTTCAGAGCAGCCTACGGAAATTAAAAGGGCCACCAAGAATAGCTTAAAACTATAACTATAAGGAGGGCATAAATATTGCTTCATAATAGTAAATAATATCATTTCAAGCAGTTAGATAAAGGGAATTTGAATATGTGTCAATCTACCAACTCTCTATGTCAAGAATTTCCAACAACTTCTATAGATAGCTTAGGAAACTATGCAGATCATATTCTAGAAATCTTTCACAGTATCGCTAACTATTCCAATATCGATTTTTCTAATATCAATGAGACGAATTCAGCAAATTTAGCATTAACACAAATCCAAACACTACTTGCTCAAATCAATAATAAGAAAAATATATTAAATAAAATACATTTAAGAACTAATTAAGCTTAAATTCTGATAGAGATTCAATAAATCGAGCTCGGTTTTGTACAAATACATCTCGCAGCACATCCCCATCTGGTGACTCAGATCTATAATTATCTGCAAAGGCTAGTAACAGTTGATTTACTAAGGATATTCTTCCACCACTACCTTCATACATGCTCTGTAACCATAATTGATATGACTCAGGATCTAGCAGATCTGACAATAAAGCATCGAGAATAACTATAGAGACCTCGGTACCAGAATCATTCTCATTCATTACAACATTCTTCTCTCGTAAAATATCGTCAAAATAATTTATAGTTTGCTGTAAATGAGGGTACATGTTCACTACTTCGTACTTACGAACAAAAAGCCAAAAGTATCTGATCAAAGATGCATACAGAATAACTGTACATTGCGAAGACTTAACACTTGAATTTCTAGAATTTGCTATAGCTTCTTCAAAATAACTAGACATTCTTCTAGCGACAGCAAAAGAGGAATATTCCTTTACTACTAAATCTCTTCCATTCTTAGCAATCAATTCTCTCTCAGCATCATGCCTCAAATAGTACTCTATTTTAGAGACTGCATCATCAACATTACCATCCTCGAATGTGACGATATTTTCCCCCTCAGTAAAAATATCATATAATCCATTGCCCATTCTGGGCGTTAACATCATTGCGCCACACATCATCCCTTCAAAAACTCTAAAATTTACATCTCCTCGAACAGCCTCGTTAATAACAATTTTAGAACTAGTGTAAGGCTCTATGTAATCGCCCATGCTAAAATCTAATGATACCTTAGAGGCTACTTTGGTAAGAAATGACTCTCTTCCTGGATGTAAACCATCATCTAGCGTACCTCTAAATGACACGTCAATAGATTTCTCTATCTTTGGCTCAGCATAGCGGGTTGCCCATAAAGGGCACCACTTAGCTGCATCACCGACCGTCTCATTAAGGAAACAAAGTAGATCTTTCTGAGCAACTAAAGTGAGATCAAATAGCTTAGCAAATTCCACATGCCACTCCTGATGATGATGTGTATCAACAGAATAAAAAATCTTTGGGAATTGCAAATTTTCAAAGTCGATAAAACAAGGCAAGCTACTATCGTCATAGTAAACTATACAATCGATCTTAAAATCAGAAGGCACTAAACTTAAAAACTCAGAAACCCTACAACGCCAAGGAAACTGTATATCAACTTCTTGGGGTCTCCAACTAGCTGTGAGCACATTATGCCCTAAATCCCTTAATTCACCTACTAACCACTGGTGATTTAAAAGGATAATGTTCCTGGATCTAAACTCTTCGTCACCCACTTTAATTTGCCGATGTCTGATATGTTGTGCCTGCTTCTATCTCTGATAATAGTTCAGTAGCCTTTTCGTTTTCAGGCTCGAACAATAAAATATTTTTTAACTCTTTTACAGCTTCTGTAGTTCTACCTTGAGCATATAGACATCCAGCTAAGGCATATAACATGTATAAATCTACAGGCTTCATTTCTAAATATTCTTTTAAAACTGACTCAACCTCGGTAAGACGCTGTAACTTATAACCGATCCTTATAATCCCTGTTATAGCTTGTATATTCTCTGGATTCCTCTTAACTGATTCTAGATAATAATTCCAAGCATCCTCTAAGGAATTAGTAAATTCTGCACACATACCCAAACCACATAAAGGCATTTCTAATGAATTGTCATATTCAAGAGACTTGATAAATAAAGATTCTGCAGTACTCCAATCACTCATACTTGCGTTTAAAGCACCCATACCACAGAAAACTTTAGCCAAATTTGATTCTCTTTCCTTTAAATTCTCAAACAATTTCATTGCTTCAGGAATACGACCTAAACAACCCAAACATTCGGCCTTAAGTATCATTAACTCATCATACTCACCGTTACTATCTTCATTCACAAACTCTAACTCATCTACCACTTCCTGATATTTACGATCAGTCTTCATCTTAGATAGTCTTATGAAAAGCTTATCAATATCGATATCGAACTGTGAAGCAACGACTTCTTTTAAATCTACAATAGTAGGGCCACTTACACTATTAATCTTCGTACGTTCAGCAATCAACTCTTTAAGTTCCAAAGCATCTGCATTCTCTGTGTCTACTCTCAAGATTCTCTCAACTGTAGCACTTGCGAGACTATACTTCTCCTGCTTAAAGTAACAACCTGCTAAACAATACTGAATATTTCTATTATCGGAGTCATTTTTCAAGTACTCTCTTAATACATGTTCCAATTCTTCTAACCTATTTAATTCATAACTAGAATTGACTAGGTATAAAACAGCAGCTTGATTGCTAGGATCAAGATTTGCAGCCTGCTTATAAATTTCATAGGCTTGATCTTTACTGCCTTTAGCCCATTCCACTGCACCAACCCCCAATAAAGCCTTTATATCATTCTGCTCTATACTAAGTGCTTTTTTAAAATATTCTTTAGATTTATCAAGATCATTAATCTGAAGATAGGCCACTCCCAATGAACGATTAACACGTCCATTCCCAGGGCTTACCTGTGCTAAATCAATATAAACATCTAAGGCTTCTTGATACTGCTGCTTATTCATTAAAGTATCTGCTGCTTTTAAAGCCGCTTCTATATCAACAGGAGCGCTAGTGACTTTCGCTATTTCTTCAGCTTTTTCACGATTAGGTAGAAGCTCTTGATATAACTCTAGATGTTTATCAACGGATAAATCCCAAGAAAACTTAGCTACCTTATCCTTTAATACTTCATTCTTAGGCGCACTATAAGCCGCCTCAACAGCATTTAGTATACTCTCAGCTTTATCTGGGAAGCAAAAATATGCGTCACTACCTAGGTAATCTTCGATAGTCCCATTTCGGCTGGCAACAACATTTGCACCGTACCTTGCAGCTTCCAATGAAACAAGACCTGGTAACTCATACCAACTTGGAAGAGCATGAACTTTAGCTGCCTGATAAGCACTTGCCAATTCTTCTGGGGTTAACTTTTCTAAGAAAACTGTTCGCCCCTTCCTCTTAAAATTTCTACATAGTGAGGCATATTCAGGCTGATAGGTAAAACTATTAGCGGCAAAGACTATTGTATGATCTGTATCCTCTAAGGCTTTTAATAACATCAACTGATTCTTTCTGGTTTCTAAACGACCAACACATAGAACGAAATCATTTATACCAAACTTATCAATAAATAACTTACCGCCGTCAAAATGATCCACGACTTCAGAACCCAAAGGAATCGACATCACCCTAGGTACTCTAGGATAATCCCTCAGTACTGCCTTTGTTTCCTCTGCACCCGTAGTTAGTACGACCTTAGCATGCGTTGCGGTAAAAGTATTATCCCAATAAGCCGAAGGTGGAACCTTAGCTATCTCCTGCTCTAATTTATGCCAAATTCCCTTAGGTTGTCCAACTTTTAAATAATGTTCGAAACACTGATAAGTCCCCATCATTTGGTTAAAGAACTTAGGCCAATCTTCATACAATGAAGTAACTACATAAGGCACATTATTTTCAACACAACGTCTTGCAAGAGCCTCTGTGTGATCTCTAAGAGCGAAATTAAATAAATGTACTATATCAAATTTACTTATATCTTCCCTACCATCCACATCGACTACAGCATCTATCCCTCTCGCCTGAAGACCTTCAACTAATCTTTTAAGTAGTATGCTATCTCCACCTGATTGAGTAAATACATTCTCTCTCATCAAGAATAGTACTCTTAACGTTTGACTCTTAGCTACCGCACTAGGCATAGATTCAACCTGTGAATCAACTATCCCACTACATAACTTAGCCCATGAAGGTGCTTTACTTAAACTAATACTTCTTGCACGATCTGAAAATCCTTCTACAGATAAACAAGTCCCTTGATAGGAAGATAATGGGCATCTTTGACTTTCTAAAACGACTGGAGTATCCATCGAAATTGATAAAGCTAGGAGAGCACGTCTCTCAGCCATTGCATCAGTATCACCACCTGGAATTATACAAAATGGAGAATTACCGATAACATGTTTTAAATTATCATATGTTAAGGGAGTACCATCTATTTTTATTCTATTCTCAAGACCTCTATTCGCTATTGCATTTTCAAAGGTTTTGTCTAAATCGTCAGGATTTAAATGGCTTCCTAAAGCTGGAGCTCTTCGTATTTTAATGCTAAATGATGGATCTTCGTATAAACTAGCAATTAAGATCTGCCTAAAAGTCGCACCTAATGCTACATCAAAAACTACTCCCTGAGTTTCTAATTGTGATTTAACATTCGAAATTCTAAGAATAGGATAATCGTCTATTACAATTTTCGATTTCTCTATTCCACTTAATAGAATTAAATTAAAGTCACTTCGATCAAAGACTTTAATCGCATCAGCTAAGGAAAATAGTTCATCCATCTCACCGATTGCAAGTGGATCTAGTATTACAATCTCTACCTGAGTCCCTGTTCGCTTGACTACTTCAAGATCATCTAAAAATTTCTTTGATATTGAGAATGGATACAAACAAGGGATTGATATTCTTTCTGCATCCTTAAAATAATCTATATTTGAGAAGCCACTTATTCTATTCCACGAAGAGACTTTACCTAAACAAGTATTTGACTGACAAGACTTATTACCACACTCTTTTACAATCTGATTTCCATCGGTTCCACCAAACTCTGAAGCGTCAAGATAATAATCCAAAACCCAAGAGTAATTCTCAGGTGCTAGGGTAATTCTTTTTTTACTATCTGTCACAGCCATAACTACTTTAATCTTTTTCCTATACAGCCTTGTTTTCTGCCCTCAATCCGACATCCTTCACCGATTCTAAAAGTGGAAGCACTTTCTTGTCTAAAGTCTCCCCTAAAGCCCACCAGGATTGGAATAACTGTTGTTGTTGCATTTGTCCGCAAGCATATTTAAGATCTCTAACTAGCCCTGAGAATTCATTAACCTCGAGCGCAAACTTATCAGGATCCATAGATAGAATTGAATACATCCAGTTAAAAAGTGCATTTAAATCTTCTAAGGTAGCTGAGAAATTTGTATTAGCATCTAATGACCTATTTGCCTTAAATAGTCCCGAGATATCACTAACATTCTGAATAACAGCTTCTACTAGTTCAGTCACAGATTGAAGCCTGTTATGGATAAAATCCATTTTGCTCCCTGTCGTTATCTCTAGCTTACTATCTTTTAAAGAGCTGATAGATCTTTTCCAATCAGAATCAGTTAATGGTTCATTATCTTTAGAAAGAGATACAATGATAGTCGAAGGATCAATTGTAGACTTTACATATTCGACCAACTCACCAACAGTAGAAAGACTTGCTACTTCTGGTGGTAAGACATTGCTATCAACATATACTTGCAACATGACTCTCTCCTAATTTATACTCTTCTTCTTTAGCTTGACCAAAGTAAATATTAAAATAATCCTTGAACTTCTTAACTCTTCGCTCTAAATCTCCGTAGTAAATTTGCGTTTTATTGCTCAATTCAATTAAATCTTTTCCACGCATATTTTCTTTCTCCATAATAAAGATGCGCACTAGGGCTCCAAGGATTGGAAAAGTAAGCGAATGTTTTTCAAGATTTTCATCTACTAGAGCTAATTCCGCCTCTACAGCCTCTAACTCCCCAGGCACACCGCCTCCCACCATCGCTAGTTTCTTCAATGTTTCCAGTGCCTTAACCCCTCGGGCACAGAGTTCCACTACAGGATTACAAATTTCCGATAAATAATTAGTCGAATTATTTATTTTTACCCTTCTACTAGCAACGCCCATTAATTCTTCTTTCCAGATATCTCTATAGGCTGCCCTACAAGCATCTAGGAATCCAGTAGGATTACCCTTCTCCGCAGCCTCACCGTTAATAGGAATAAATTTAAGAAAGCCATCAGTATCAAATGTTGTCCTAAATATCCTAGCCTCAGATGGAGATGCGATACTAACTGGGATCGATAAATTTTCATCATCAGATAGAGGAGTTTTCAATCTTAGCTTCGCAAGATAAGTAACTAACTCGGGAGATACTAAGTCATGACAATCCGGACGTAGGCAAGAATAATTTGGATTGCAGGGGTTACAAGAAATTTGCGGCTGCACTACAATATTACCCGCACTATATGGACCTGTTTCATAGCAAAGTGCCGAAGCTAAAAATACAGCAACAACAGGCGTTCCTACCGCCACAGACAAATGCATTGGTCCCGTATCACCAGTTATCAATAGATCAGTTCGATCCAGTACCGCACCAAGCTCATCAATTGATGTCCTACCGGCAATACTAACTGCCTGAGGATGAGAATACTCTGCTTGAACTGCTTCTATAATATTTGTTTCAGAAGGTGCTCCAGTGTATAGAATTCTAGCATTTAGATCTTCAATTAAATATCTTGTAAGCAAAGCAAACTTTTTAGCCGCCCATTGCCTCTTTTCTTGACTAGCGCCTACTTGAATAGCAATCAGAGGTCCACTTTCAGATTTAAATGTTTTTGACAGAAAATCATCTATCTTGTTGTAGCTTTCTTTTGAAGGCTCATAACAAAGTTTATGAGGATGCTTAGTCACCTTAGCTGCACATCTAAAGATATCAACCAAATTTAATTCATTATAGTCACGATTAGAATGATAAACGAAAGCTGAGAAAAGCATCGCCCACGGATCAGCCATGACTCTAAAACCTTCATCATCAGATAACCAACCAGTATTGGTCTTGATATTTAGCAACTTAATTAGCAAAGCAGTATAAGCTGAATTTGACATATTTAAACACATATCAAACGAATATGCTCGTAAGTCATCAACCAACTTGCATACATACTCATAGGCCATAACAAGCCCTTCTCCACCTTCATTTATTCCGCGGGCTAGGAAACCCATATCCATTACATACACGTCGTCAATGCCAGGAATACCCTTACAAATTGATGAAAACTGTTTGTCTACTACTATAGTAATTTCTGCATTTGGATATTGATTCTTAAGTCCTATAATAGTTGGAGATGACTGCAATAAATCTCCCATCCTAGTTAATGCAATTATAAGAATTTTATTAACCACGAGTGCCTCCTCTTAACTTTTCGATATGAGTAATTTGTCCTCTCATGTGATGAAGAAATAGAAGTTTCATTTCAACTTCTGATAGCTTGCCTTGGCCCTTTAGAGAATCTGAAACTAAGGCATCCAAAACAGGATCTGCCCCAGCATTACGCTTCTTTTCTAAAATTTCTAATAACTCAGGCCTTTGCTTGGCTGCTTCTAAAGTTCTTGGCCATGGACTTTGCTCAATCTTCTTGGCTAATTCATCCCCAAAGTCTGCCATGACATATTCTAAGATTGTTTCCAATCTATGTGCATAAGTGTGTTCTTTTAACACCCGTTCCCGCGCATTCTTAACAATCTCCTGTCTAGCCTCTGGATTCTTTAGATAGAAATCTATTTGCTCCCTAAGTTCGCTTAGGGAATCAAAAACTATTACTTCCTTACCCGCTTCAAATAAATCTGAAAGTAAACTTCTTCTATCAACTAACTGGAATGCTTCACATGAAGCTAGCTCAAATGTACGTGGATTTACAAAATCACCAGTAGGGTCAATACCATCTCTTTCATGACTTGAATGAAGATTTATATTTACCTCAGTTCCGCTAAATATTTTAGTATACTCATCTACATTTACTCTGGCACCTTCTCTTTGCACCATAGTTTTAAAGGGTAACATATCTGGCCATTCACTACCCCACAACTTAATATCTAGATCTGCTAACTTGGAGAAAATATGTCTGCGATTATTATAACCTGCTCCTACAAAGGAAAGCTTAGAGCCAAATTCCTCTTTTTCTTTATCAGAAAGATTCCTCTTCCTATGAGCTTGAGGCTCACAGGCTAGTGGTAGATAATATACTCCTCTACCACCTGCGTCTTTTACCTCATCAATAGATTGCCCTTTCTGAATTACGAAAAAATAGTCATAATACTTGGCAATTTCCTTCCAAGTTGTAAATCTTCTCGTATCCTCCATAAACCAATGAACTGTAATCACACCTTTTTCTCTCAGTCTTTCCAATACTTTCGGAGATAGAGGAGCCAGTGCAACTGAAATTACAATTTGTAACTTTTTCTCTTCTACGATCTGATAAACAAGTTCACTCATCAACTCAATGTACTGGTTCTCAAGTACACTTTTACCGTAGGGCTTTGACAAGAACTTATCAAATGACGTAAATCCGCTATAATAAGCAGACAAGTCTATAAATTCCGCTTTAAGTGATAACCTTCTACATGCGTGATACAGATATCCAGCAATTGGCAGAGTCCCACCGTACATAGGGCCCACTATACCAATTTCAGGTCTTAGTTTAGTAGCCATCGCTCGTGATCTCACCTTCCTCCTAACATCTGCTACTACCTCTCCTAAGTATAGTGCAGCAGCTGGAAGTACAAGGAGATTAATACCTCCCTTATCCTTATTCGCATCTATCCATGAGTTCAAAGTACTTTGATCCGAAATGAATTCATAATTACTTAATCTTTCCTTGGGGAAGAAACTAATTAACTCACGATTAGGTTCATATACGACAATCTTTTTATTTAGTATTTCTTGAAAAGAATCTATGAAATACAAATCTCCCATTCCGATAAACAAATAGGGCAGGTCTTGATTCTCTATCGATCTAAGTGCCCTTTTTGCCCACTCCATGCCAGCTTTTTTAGGAGTTGTAGAATGACTTAAGACGATCCCTTTAAATCTTACCTGAGGCCCATCTTCTGTTTCTACTACGGTAATAATACTTTCTTTAATAAAGGGCTTATCTCTTTCCACTTTCCTAGCAAGCTGTCCGACTGGAGTACTTGCATGACGAAGTTCCTCAATGGCGCCCTCAATTTCTCTTACAAACTTAAGAACCTCAACTGAATTTCCTTGGTAAGATTCCTTAGATAGCCGTAATGCCTCTAATGCTCCTTCTAAGTCACCTGATTTAGAAAGTGCACTAGCTCTAGATAAAGATACTAAACATGCTGTTTCTGATCCTTTAAAATTGTCACCAAGAATTTCTTCTGGTTTACTCAGTAGCAATTCATAAATTTGATCAGCTGAAACATTTGCCTCACTGACTTTCTCTGCTCCAAAGACAAATGCAACGCATCCTTTTTCATAATCCGAAACTTCAAAGGGTAATTTCACCTCTGAAAGATAGTCTTTTTTAAAACCAAGTTCAGTTAATACTGATACGAAACGGTCTTTTTCATAAGCACGAAGAGCTAAAGTATCTTCCTCAGCATGCCCCTGCTCTTGTCCGAGGTAAATCTGAACTCGCAATTTACCACCGATTTTTAAAACTCTTGAAAATTCTCTTAGGTAGTTCGATAATATGCGTGCTGGGATACTACCTAACGCAGCAAAGGATATAATCAAGTCAAAGCTACCAGATTTTAGCTCTGAGAAATCGAGTCCGTTTCCTTTAACCAACTCAGCATTCGATATCCCAGATAATAAATTTCTAGCTTTATTTAAGGCTTCCTCGGACACATCTATCCCAACTGCTTTTTCAGTAGCTTCGGCTGCTGCCCTTAGAATTCTTCCTACACCGCAACCAACATCTAAGGTATGAAATTCAGTAAGGCTCTCCCTTGGTAAGCCATCGACAAGAAGTGCAAAGTCTCTAACACCTGTTAGCCACATATCCTCATCAGACTGCACTCCATCACTCATCCAGTAGCGATAGTCGTGCCTTACACGCTCATCCCACTCCTTACCCATAAGGTTAGAAAGTCTCTGCTTTTGCTTAGTATCGTC
>JBILFC010000095.1:0-9649 GCA_044351785.1 Bdellovibrionota bacterium | reverse complement strand
TTAGCACCTGCTTTATATGCGGCTAATTCTGATTCTGGGATATCCATTTTTGTATCTTCTACTGGCGTATGCAACTTATTTAAGGTCGAATACATCATTTCTTTTTGAGCATACTCAATTTCGCTACTTGCTGAGTCCGCAAACCAATCAACAGCTATCCCAGTTAAAGTCTTTCCTTCTACTTCTCTTTCAAATCCAGCTTTAACAAATACAGCATGAGCTAAATCATTATTTTCTATGTTTTTATAGAATAGTTTTTTAACTCCTTCTGAGGAAAGTCTTCTAACTTCTCCTTTCTCAGAAATACCATTTCGATTTTCATCAAACCAAAGGCTTAGATCCTTTAACTCAGTCCCCGAAACCTCTCCATCAGCATTTAAGTCTAATGTCGCTAAGGCTTCAAATCCATTTTTCCAAAGTTTTCCAGCAGCTTCAGAATTATTTAATGAAGCAAGTTTCTTTGGCCCAAATGTCCAGTTACCAAATAGTTGATATCCGCTTGTAATTTTCCCTTCTCCACTTGGATCATAGACTAGCAATGGCGCTTCTTTAGAGGCTTTCCATTCTACTAGTTTATTGCTTTGAGTTGGATCGATTGGGAAATTAACTAGTTTAACTTCTTGGGACAGGTCTTCAATAGTGGTTAAGGTCTCCCAAATAAGTGAAATGGGAGAGCCTAGAAATTCATATCTGCCAGCATCTTTACATGACTCTAAATTAGCCTCATTAGCAGGAATTGCATTACAATGTTCATCGAAATATATTGCAGTACTTCCCGAAAGAGCAATTTCACTAACACCAAGTGCGTGCATCATAAAATTTAGCGCTACGCAGTCATCAAAGCTATCCATATCGTTCAAGGCTATTACATTGTTACAATGGTTTCTTTCGGCATCTATTAGATTTCTAATACAAGTTGGAGTTGTTCCTGATGTAGACGCAACCAGACGATCTAAGTTTCCAGCAGCTCCAACAACATCTACGGAAAATTTAAAAGCACAATCTCTTAACTCACGACACTGCCCATTAACGAAAGAGTAACCTTGAGGACATGGGTTGGCAGGAGTTTGACTACACTGATAGTTATCAATATAATCATATCCAATCGGACAACAAAGGAAGCTTGGTCCTAGGTCTGTCATAAAGTCCACTCTGTGCAATCCTATCATACATCCACCTGACGAGACTGGGGTTGTAGTAGTTGTAGTGCTCGTTGTACTCGTAGTCGATGTCGTAGTACTAGTCGTTGTAGAAGTACTAGTGGATGTCGTAGTCGAAGTGGTCGTACTAGTTGTCGTAGTAACATTCGTACAATTTCCATTAACAACACTATTAAGTCCTAGTGGGCAACATATGCCATTTACAATATGACTTGGCGCCACACATGGTACTATTGTTGGGGTTACTGTTGGAGTGATAGTTGGGGTTCTAGTAGGCGACTGAATAAAAACAGCCTGTCCGTAGTCACCCCGTTCAGGATTAAACCACCCGCAGCTGGCTCCGAAAAAGCAGAGGAGGATACAAACATTAATAACGCAAAGCACAGGGGTGGGAATATATTTCTAATTTCCATACTCTCTGCAAATTTCCTTGGCATTTATTTTACGACAATCATTTCATCAATTATATTGGTCTATACTTCCCATCTGGCCCCCGCTCCACATATACCTTCTCTCCAGTTTCCCTGTCTATATAATATGGCCTATAATCATAATCATCCGAGTTCCATGGCCACCATTGAGGGTGATATACAGTTTGGCCATCTACGAAATTATAATTACCCGGTGTTCCACTACCATTTACAGCATCAATAATTAGCATACATTCCTGTGGCCCGGGCCATCCGGTTCCATACCCTTGCCCAGCTAGGCCACGCACATAATTATTAAGACCTTTCTGCCTACTTCCACTAGATGGCGCTGAACCTTTAGAACTACCTCTAAGCATTGAACGATAACGATCAAATAAACTTCCAGCATTTCGCCCACTACCAGGCCTAGGCGCTTCCACCGAAGGAGGGGTATCCGGAGTATCAGGAGTTATAGATAAGTTTGGACTATCGCCGCAGTCTGGAGTCGGGATACCTCTCGGGGTATTAATGGTAACAGTGCCAGCCCCCTCCGGAGAGTCACATGGCAAACAAGCAAGCCAGTCAGGGCTATCTGAAGCTTTCTCAAAGACTCCGCCGTGTCCCATAACAGAACCTCTAACAGGCTTAACATATGGCAAGATATTGCAACCACGACTTCTTAAACCTTCTATGATTTCTTGAGAGTTATCTGCGGCATAACAACTAACGACATACAGATCGACATCATCTGGAGAGACACAATACATTCGTGCTGTTTCATTAACTAGCTTGGCAGCCGCACGTCCTACTTGTCTAGGAGACCCCAAACCGCAAAGACGTCCGACATTTCCATGTGCACCAATAATTACGCTGGGTCTAGGTCTAGACATTCCCAAGGGTTGATATATGCAATTACCTCTATACCTAATTAAATCTGGTAATTCCTTAAACGCCCCATCAGGATCATAAGCTTCGTTTGGCAGAAATAAACAATACGGTTGACCGAAGAAGGTAGCACGGCCATATTCTATAGTTGCAGGGTTGGGATCACATCTAACTATAAATCTTTGATCTACCTGCGCATTCGCTTCTGGAATTGCAAGAAAAAGAAAGGACAGAATAGCTGCAAATAAAAATAAAACCGAAATGTTTCCGCTTCTTTTCATTTACCTACCATTCAAGACCTAATTAAACATTTAATAAACTTCCAATCACAATCTACACCTATGTGAATGACGAATTATTGCTTGTATGCCAGGAGAACATCCACCATTTATTCTCATACTCTCTTCAATTTCCAATTCATACTTGTTAGGACCTCCCCCAATAGCATTTAATATTGCGCCACATGCCTCAATAACTTCTATCGTAGTCTCATCTTCAGTATCACATCCACAGTAAGCTGCCACCGGCACTAACAAGCAGCCTACTGCGGCAGCTTTACCCATTTTTGTTTTACTTTTTGACTTAATCATTGAGCCAAATCGTCCCAAAGCTCGTCTGGACCTTGGAGCATCTAATCGAGGAGGAGTGTTTGGGCGAGTCGGAGTTAGGGATAGATTTGGTGTTTCGCCACAGTCTGGAGTGGGGATACCTAGATGGGGATCGCTTGGCAATAGAGGCGAATTGGGAACGTTGTCTAGCCAGTCTTCGCAAGCGCAATATTGAGTTAGATATGAATTGTTCGTTGAAACTAAGCCTTTGTTTCCTGGGACATATGGAAGATTGTCAGGCGAAGATCCTAATCCACGAGCAAAACTTCTAGCATTTTCTGCCGCATAACAACTATCGATTCCTGTTTTAATTGAATTCCTATCGATTTCAAAAGTTTCACACATTTCATCTAAAATAACTCTACACTGCCTACCTACTTGATATGGTTTTCCTAAACCTGCGAATTTGTTGGGGCCTCCATGAGTTCCAATCATGAAACAAGGACTTGAACTCATAAATCTTCCTCCATCTTCACGTAATCTATATCCGCTCATTCCACATCCTCTCACTAGAGCTACAAACCTCTTATATAAATTTGCTCGATCATATCTTCTGTTCGCGGTAAGCATTGCATAGGGTATACCATCGTCAGCGGTTAGGCCGAATTCAAGACAGGCAGGGTAGCAGGGATCCATTCCCTCGAATACAACTTCTGTGCATTTTATAATTGTTCCCGTAGTTCCACCAGTTCCGCGATCCGCATCCGCATTGCCCAAAATGCAAAAAAGGCAAAGAAACATAATGCCTATATGCAGGCCTATTATATCTGAAGGCCTTTTAAAACTAGACGACGCTCTAATGCGCCCTATTTCTCCCATACCACAACACCATTCCGACTAACTTTAAGCACTTCACCTCTCTCGTTAAATTCAGATACTTCAGTAACAGTCTCGTGCGGATAAGCTGTAGTTGTTGTTAGTGTCTTAACTTTCTTGTCTATTCCAGGGAACAATGCCCTAACATATGTAATAGTAGTTTTCCCAGCTGGTGTTGTTACTTCATTTTTCGTAAGGAAGCCTTGGATGTCATAAGTAAAAGTACTTACATCACCTTTTTCATTTTTGTAATAGGTTTGTCTTCCTTCTGAATCGTAATTATAACTTGCTACTTCTGCGCCATTTAGCTTAACTGATTTAACTTGATGTTTGGCATCGTATGTATACTCTTTTAATTGGGAAGTACTCGGCGCTAATAAGTCTGTTTCCTTTTGAGGCATATCTTTATCAAATACCCTAGTTAAAACCTTCGTCCCATTTTTATTAAAGTAATCTACTGTAGTTAAGTTTCCAGAGTATGCGTAAGTTCTTTTTGAACCCTTCATCTCTCCTTCCTTAAAATTAATTGTTTTTAAAACATGCGGGTAGCTTGCATTTTCATAAACATACTCTACTTGGGATAGAATTTGACCTGTGCCGTTTTTAACAGTATCCATATTAGAGTTCCAAGTATAAGCACTCCTTAGCTGATCTACTTCCTCTACTAAGGTTATACCCTCAAACCGCTTATACCCCACAGGCAATCTAGCGTCCGTAGGAGAATACTTACCTTCTATTTTAATGGTTTTATTACCCTCTGGATAAGTCATAAAAATGAACTTTCCATTCGCACCGTAACTATAAGTTGACTCGTCTATGACAACCGTTGGCCTTTTCACGACAGTTGTTTTCATTGAAGTAATAAAGCCATTCGCATCATAAGTAGTAGTAGTAACTTGACCATTAGGTGTAATTATCTTAGAGGTTCTATTTGCGACATCTCTAGTGATTCTTAAAGCGGTTCCATTCTGTGCGATTGAGTTTATCAATCTGTCCTTACTATCATATACAAACTTTGTAGATTGCGTACCTTTTGGTGATACTAGTGTTTCAGACAACATCAGGTTTGTTGTTCCCTTATAAACAAATTCGTACTTCGTACCATCTGCATATAGAATGGTTTTTAATCGACTACTTGCATCTCTAGTTAACTTAACCCAAATACCTCTCTCGGCAGCCCTCCTGATTGTCGTATGAACTCCGTTTCTAATAACCTCAATACTATCTGGCCCCAATCTTATAGTTTTCGTACTACCCGTTCCTGTAAGAATATCTGAAGTAGCACCGATTCTACTCGTGATCCTACTCAGTCTATATACAGTACCCCATGCTAGGTTATGCTGATAGCGAGTTCCATTCATCTCGTACTGAGTGATTTGATTTGCATTATCTCTTACGAAGTAGTCCGCCAATAAATTTCTATCTTTCGCTACATACTTTCCGCTAAGAGATCCGGTAGTTCTAAGTTCCAACTCTATGTATGCTCCATCTCCAGTTACATAGAATTGCTTAGAAGTCCCGAGAGAAATGAAAGTAACTTCGCTAAGTGTAAAGCTCTTTGCAAGATCGACTAAATTATTGTTCAGAAGAGAATTATAATAAAGAAACATTCCTGGATGCACGTAAGACAAGTCGTAAGATCTAAAGTTGTTTCCAGAGCATTCTCCACTACCATAATACTCAGGCACCGTACCTGTTAAGGGTGGGCAGAGCTGGCCTGCTGGGACTTGGGCATTTGCGAAACTAACTAAAAGGAGAGTTGCAAACACTAATTTTACAATAATGCTTTTCATATATTTTTCCATAGTTAGCCCGAGTGAAATATCTTCTTTAATAGCTATTACATCATTATTTCTGTTCATTTTACCAATTTCAATTACAACCCCAATTACAGTCAACGACCCCATTAAACGCTTCGCAAGTTTGCTGGGTATATTTGAATGAACAGAGAAGCCCGCCGTAGCATGCGCATGAATTATTAGGTATGGTTGTGGTCGTTGTGGTCGTTGGAGTAGACTGACAAGCACTCATATCTGTTGGATTATACCCAGTTGGACATAAACATCTATTCTCAGCTATAGAATAATTCAGACTTTCAACACCATATCCCCAAGCATGCCAACAGCAACCTAATCCACAATTTGGTGTAGGCGAGGGGCTGGGGTTTGTAACGGAAGGTATAGGGCACACAAAATTGGAAGGCTTACAAACATGGTTGCCACTAGCATTAAGGCAGCCATGCCCAGAACAACAGTCCTCTTTGAAAGTTACCGCCGTATCATTCAGGGCGCAGCCAGGATTGGAAATTACTGTCGTCGTAGTCGTAGTCGTTACTGCAGGTGGCCTATGAAAATCAGCGGTAACAGTCTTAGTGTCACCAAAATCAGGGCATTTTATTGAGCAAACCCTACCAGCTGCAGGCTCACACCCTGCCCATGATCTGAAATTTGCTCCTCCATAAGATGCTTTGGCTTCAACCTTCTCAGGTGCATTAATTATTGCTCCGGGAGTACAGCCTATAATCGTGCAATTTAGTCCCTGACCAGCAAATTGCTGCCCACCTAACTGCGCACAAGTTTTAGTCATGTAATTATTAAAGCTACCGCTACCATTTGTAGTAACTCTAATTACAACGGTATTCGCTCCACCACTAGTAATCTGAGAGCAATCTTCGTTGCATTTTCCATTATCCGAAGTAGCACCCACTGGACAACTTTCCGTTTCGGCTTGCATACAACGAAACCAAGAATTAGTAGCTTCGGGGTTCTCCACTTTGATACAGCATGTATCGCCAACTGTTCCTGAGGAGGTAGAGGATGTGCAAGCATTATTATTGGTTGATATAGTCCCATTGCTATTACCCGCTCCAGGTACAGTCGTAGTACCTTGTTGAGTGTCTCCATCGAAAGTAGTATTTTGGAGCTGAAAGATCGGAGTACTAGAGTCTGCTAGAGCATTCATACCTACGCAAGATAAAATCATTGATGCGCATAGCGCAATCTTAACTAAACTGGAAAATTTCACAAACCTATTCTTCATATTAATTTCCTCCCTGCGCAGGCATTAATTCAAGCTTTTCATTACTTTCCTTATTTGCCGTATTATAAGTTGAAGTTGATCTCTCCCAAGATTTGGAAGAAGAGATTGGTGAATAGTTTTCACTAGTAATATTCTTACCTCCCGCTACATCTGTTGCGGTTTGCTTTCCTTTACTTTCCAAGACCCCACCTACAGAGACTTTCCATTCGGTAATCTTACTAAAAGTACTCTCAGTATTGGTTACTTCCTCTTTGTAAGTTGGTTGATTGGGCGCGGTTACGGTCTTTATATAGTTGTCTCCAGTTATGGCAGTTGAAGAAACTGCACCAGAGATATTATCTCTTACTTCCACTAGAGCATCCGAGACTTTGGTAGTCCCATTACTCACGGTGGAATTCGCTACCTTAGCTACATCTGTTTCCTGCCAGGTATTAGGCTGACCTTGTACCTTAGAAAGTGTTTTCGTACTCTCAACTTGGCCGACTCTATTTATAACAGAATATTGTCCATCCGCATTTTGCGTAAAGGTTTGAGTTGATAATACTTGCGAACCAGTTTTATTTCTGACCGTAGTCGTATATACATTTCCACTCTTACTTCTAGTTATTCGTGAATCCAAAAGCTGGACGGTAGATTGGTTAGGCTGATACTCCGTAACATCCACTGTCCAAGCTTGTCTTCTTGCATCCCACACTTTTAACAGATGAAAGTTCGGTGCTCCAGCATACCTATATGAATTTGATCCAAAAGGGGTTGTTTCTCCTACTCTAAATACATGAGCACCTATAAGCTTATACCAATTTTTAGATTTGCCTAGAGGACTTGATTTGTCTACGTAATGATAGTTTGAATCCTTGGGATAAGTTATATCAGTTCCTATTCTAATAGGCTTATTAGTCTCTGAAAAATCTAGTGTCTCAACTCTTGTTATGTGCCCCAAAGAGTCGTAGGTATAGAACCTATGCGACTTTGAATTATTGGCCTGAATATTTGCTGTCACATATGTACTGTGAGCAATTGGAAATTGTCTTCCTCCAGGTATCGACCCCAAGACAAAGTCAATTTGCACGTCATCAACCTTAGCAATCTCGATACTACTACCGACTGTCTTTATGTCCCCATTTTTATAATCCTCTTCACCGCTAGGATAGTTAATCTGAATATTATTTGCAGTACGACTAATCACCACTCTTTTAAGTTCCCGATCTCTATTTCGGTAATCAACCGATAGAGGAACTCCTGAAGCATTAAAGTTTACACCATAAACCATATAATTATCAGAACTTCTAACTATTGACACAAGTCTGTGCTTAGAATCGGTAGTTGGGATCTTAGAATAGGTGTATCTATACCCAGTAGAAGGATCATCCCTAAGTACGTTTGCTCCTGAGATAGTAAACTTAAAATCTCCCCATGCGATAGAACTAGGCTTAAGCTCCTGCCCTGTACGCACTAAAGCAATCTTAGAATCGGAAGCAGTCATATAAAAAAGATTAGCCACATCGACATACTCATGGAATGAAAATTTCCAAGCCGTAAGCCCGAATATTGAATCCGCTGGTTTCACGCTATTATAGATCAGGCTAAAAACTCCTAAAGGAATACTTATAATGTTTGCTCCGGTACACTCTCTCCTAGACATATAATGGGTAAGTGATCCTGAAGATGGATCACATGGAGCTTGGACGTTAGTAGCAGAAACTCTAGCAGTAGCAGGAATTACTAGACTAGGCTCCTTCTTACCTAAGCTAGGCGTAGCGGTGGTTGTCGTAGGCGCAGGTGGCCCTTGAACTGTTTGAGCTGAGACATTACTTTGAGTAGCAGAAGAAGAAGAATTAGAAAAACTAACCGACGTTCCATTTTGAGAAGTAGATACAGTTCGTGCCTTAGCTGAACCAGAAACACTGTCGCTTGAAGAAGCGGAGATGCTTGAGTTTAGATACAGATTAACTAGAGCGAGTATCGCACCATTTGTAGCTCTCGTGTAGCTTCCATCAAGATCAGTAACCCCATTTTGAATCAAGCTTTCTTGAGCCTGAAAAAATATTGGAAGAGTATTTTTTAAAGTATCTGGCAGTGAGGGCAACATACCTTTAGCTTTTGCACTTACAACAAGGAGGCTTTCTAAGTTCTTCTGCTTCTCCTGATTTGAGCTATTTAAATATGATATAGACTGATTCCCCAAGTCAGAAAGGGTAGTTAGATATTCTGAGTTAATCTTTGCGCTTATATAAGCAACATCTTTAGCTGCGAAAACTGGCACTAAAGGTCTTACTGCTTCCGTTGCAGAGCTAGAACCATAAAACATGGCGATGACTGGGCTTAGCCCCGCTACCTCATCTCCCATAGCTAGTACAAGAGAATTTTCAATAGAACTTCCTAGCTTAAATACCTGCCCACCTAATTTGGGTGAAGTTTCTACCTCTGCGCTAAAGCCACTTACTTCACTTAGAGGGATGGTGAGGCTTTGACTATTTGAGCTTACTACTTTCAGCTCATTATTAGCGAAAACTAACTTAGAATCATCATAAAAGCGTAGCTTGCTGCCTGATCCCCCTTTTAGGTTGAATGCTCGAAGCTTACACTTTGAATTAGAGGCTACATACACATAATCACCTTGTGTCGCCTGTATAGTAGGAGTACCAAGCTCCGTAGGGTTGTTACCATACAATCCCGAAGTTAAACTCTCGACATAAGCCTTGTATGTTTCATTGTAAATTGTGTCTTCAGA
>JBILFC010000353.1:0-2795 GCA_044351785.1 Bdellovibrionota bacterium | reverse complement strand
TGATGAGATGCGGTTCTTGTGGTCTCGTGGGGGTTGATACTTTGATTGACCCTGATGTTTTGCAGAGTCATTTCGAGAGCGCTTATAAGTCAGAAGATTATTTTATAACTGAGAGAAAACCTATTTTTGATCAGATATCAAATTTGGTATTAGAGAATTGTAAAAGTAATAGTTCTATCTTAGATGTGGGAGGAGCTAAGGGGCATTTACTTTCAGTTATTAGAGAGAAAATGCCAGAGGCAAAGCTTACACTTAATGATCTTTCAGTCTCTGCCTGTGAGTATGCGGAGGAAAAGTATAAGCTTAGGGTAATTTCCGGATCTGCTTGCGGGATAACTTCAGAGGCATTTGATGCGATACTTCTGGTTGATGTTCTTTATTATGAAACTGATTTAAATAAATTGTGGTCACATTTATCTCACTTGCTTCGGCCAGGAGGTTTTTGTTTGATTAGATTACCTAATAGACATTTTCTCATCCGCTTAAATGGATTGTTAGGAAAATTGAGAGCTCTCTTACGTGGGCAACCTGGTTCGACTTCTATTCCCTCATATAATCCAGAGCATTTGTATGTGTTCTCGCAACCATACCTTAAAAAACGTTTACTTGGATTAGGATTTAAAGAAGTTAAATTCATACCAGCGAAGCAATTAAAGAGGATAGGGTTTAAAGGTATTTTAGCAAGCCTCGCTTGGATACTCTCTCAAGTCGTATTTAAAGTCTCTGGTGGGAACTTAGTTATAACCCCTTCGATGATCGTGACTGCAAAGCGGTAGGAACACGAGATAGTTATATTTTTTGCCTATACTATGTAGATTAGGCGATTTTAACCTGATACTCTGGGGTTCTTACTTTGAATAGCTCGTTAACTTCGATATTTAAAATAAGTAACATATAGATAGTCGGGAAGAAGGGAATTATTTAGTTCTCAGAGAATTAGTATTCTTTGAGAACTAGAACAAACAGGTTGTTCTAGAGGTTTGTCTGTGGTCTTAAGGAGTTGAACATGAAACCAGATCAAGACTATAAGTCCTTAGCTGCAGCTGCAACTAGAAGAAGAGAAGAAGCTGATGCAGCGGAAAGGAAGCAAGCACGAGCAGAAAAACTTCAAAGAAAAGATGGCTGGGATAAATCCCGTTTGGGACTCTATCTGGCAGGTGAAATAACAGTTACTCATCTTGAACAGGATGTTATTAGGGCCGCCTATCCAGAAGCTTTTCCATATTTTAAGTTACCTGACGGCTATGCTCGGTGCAAATTGGAGATTGATGGAAGAGTTATTAGTCAGTTGAGTGAAGAAGACCTTCTTGAACTCGCGTTAAATCCGTCAGCTGCAATAGTGGATCCTTCTGAGAGTCAGTTAGAAGCGCTTGCTTCTTTACAACTTTTTTTAGAAGGTAATAGCCGTTACTGCTTGAAGAGTTCCCCACTGCGTCCTGCAATCGGAGCATTCTTTTATGGCCCACCTGGGACAGGTAAATCTCATCTGATGTATGCATTTGCTCATGAAGTTAAGCGTTGCCTAGACGATAAGTTGGGTGAGTGGAGAAAAATGTTACATCACAGAATCAAGGTCGATATCGACAGATGTTTAAAGTTAGATAGGCAGAATCGTACTCGGGCGGTGGTTCAGTTGGATGGCGTTGAAGATGGGAGCGTCTCAGCAACAGTCGATAAGGCTGGAATTGTGAATGCTACTGGTAAAACATTATGGCAAAGGGCGCAGCAATCGGGAGGTAAATTGGACTTAGATGTTGAACTGGCGAGAGATCCGATGGAGGTACTTGAGGCAGCACTGACAGATGCTTCAAAGCAATTGCGAGATTTGCCAGATCAGCCGAGCGACATAATGTGTATTAACTTCGATGATTTTTATGCGGCATTCTGTCGTGATGAGGAGTCATCCGAGTTGTACAGGGCATTGTGTCGCGCGCAGTATGTGTTTGTTGATGATTATCATGATCGTGGTGAAAAGAATCGTTTCGAGGCATTTTGGACTTTAATGAATGCTCGAGCGGAAGTGGGAAGGAGAGGCACTTTTGTTACATCAAATATTGATCCTGAAGACATTGGCAAGGGTTCGGATAAGAGTTTGACAGGCCGTCTACTCAGTCGAATGAAGTCTGTATTCTACTCTATTCATTTTGCGGATACTATAGACTTTAGAGCTGAAATCTTACAGCGAGCAGTAAAGAAGGCTAAAGTAGAGGCAGAAGTGAGAATGAAAACACTTCGTTCTGAACTTGGGAGAAATAAAGTTCCAAGTTGGAGAAGATGGTTATTCAATCTCTGGAGGAAGTTTAAATCTTTCATTAAGAAAGGATAGCACTACAGTTTGTTGTTTGAGAGGTTTCATGGGGGCGAATGCAATGTGCATCGCCCCTTGTTCTAGTTCTTATAAATTAAATAAAAAGTTTCAGACGAGAAAAAAACCTCCCATATTGTCCAGGAGGTCTGTTCTTTGTACTAGAAGCCCATGACCTCTTTGTCAAATCGGTCTTGTAGCAGTCCGCGAAGCGCTCTGCCTGCTAACATATTTGTTATCGTTGCTTCCATGTCGCGATTCTTAAATATGATAGCATCCTTAACTGCTTTGGTGGGGCAAATTCTCAGATACTTAATTGCTAATGGACCAAAATTTGGAGAGTTCTTTGGTATTTCATCTAATAAGCTCTTGAGGTCTGCTGGGGTAGATGCTGCCAGAACTTGAAGTGCTTCTAGTTTCGTTAACAGGCTAGTAACTTCCGGATCTTTCTTTTGTGATTTAGTTATTCCCGTTGCTCTTCGTACTTCTC
>JBILFC010000352.1:0-2808 GCA_044351785.1 Bdellovibrionota bacterium | reverse complement strand
TGGTACTCTTAACTGATCAGCTATAATTGAATACAAAATCGACTTGTTTACATCAATAGGATAGCCTTAGCATATAAAGCAAGTTTTCGTAAATATATAAAATAATTCAATGCCTTATAAGTATGAGTAGAGAAGCAAAAGAGTTAGCAGCAGAAAGAGAATTAAAAGAAATGAGGTCCAAAGTGGAGGACCTTCATAATGTAGACTGGCAAGTTAGGTTAAGAGCTATTACTTCTCTTATTCAAGTTAGAAAAACTGAAGAGTTCTTTCTTGAAGCAGTGCCCGCGATAATAAATGCCACTAAGGACTCTGAAATTCTAGTAAGACAGGCTGCGATTCCGGCACTAGGGGATCTTGGTGTTAAGGTACGCCCGGCAATTGATAGGTTAATAGAAATTCTTCATTTAGACTCACTTGAAGAAGTTAAAGGGTCTGTTTACTCACTGGGCAAGATTGGTCCTGATGCCATAATTGCAGTAAACAAGCTGATTGATCTATTAAAAAATCCAAGCGATGAATTACATAAAGCTATTTCTTGGGCCATCAGTATCATTGGGCCAGATACACTCGAGGCCTTAAAGACTAATATCGTCAGTGAAAATGCGAGAATCAGAAGGGGAGTTATCGTTGCAATTGGAAATATGGGTCCTGTAGCAATTTCCCTTCTAGATGATTTAATTTTGAGGCTTCAAGATGAAGATCTTCTAACTAAAATAGAAGCAGCGAGAGCTATCGGAAATCTAAGAGCCTCACCAGAAGTAGCAAGAGCAATCTCTAGTCTTGATAAGCTTCTAGATGACAATGATCCAGATGTTCGCTGGACAAGTGCAGAAGCTTTAAGGAAAGTCGGGTCAGAGGACGCGATGAAAGCATGGGCAAGGTATCAACCGATTGCAAGCGTAGATGCCATTGCAAAACAACTTAGCAATCAAGATAAAGCAGTAAGAGAAAATGCGGCAGCTGAATTATACGATGTACTTTCTAAGGGTAAAGATAATCAACTAGAACTTATTAAGTTTGCTTTTAAAGACAGGCATTGGAAAGTTCCGATGTTACTTTGTGATGCACTAGGAAAGTTAGAAGATGAAGCAGTAGGTCTTCTAGATGAAATCTCCTTACTGTTAGAGCATGAAGAGGCTTCAGTCAGAAAGTCTTCATCTGCGCTAATTGGGAAAATGGGTAGCTCGGCTGTTTCAGTAGTCCCTAAGGTTATTAAACTTCTTAAAGATGCCGATAAAGAAGTAAGAACTTCAGCTGGAGTAGCTTTAGAGCTTATAGGTGGAAAGGAAGCAGAAAAGGCCCTTAAGAACTTTGACTGGATGTAACTGAATAATTACAGCGACTTAGCGGTCCCTCCCTCTATGCCCGATAAGACACCTTATCGGGCATAGAGGGATAAAAATGGAGTTATCATACCTTGAGCAATGCTCCTAAAGACCAGGAATTCAAATATGAAGATGAATTTGTATCGGGGCTACTTTCTGTAAGAGAATCTGGTACAAAAGCCTTTGTAAAGCTAACTAGTAAGGTAGAGCCAGACCTAATAAAGCCTGAAAGGCTTGAGGAGACTATTTGCGCTTGGCTTGAGAGTATTCTATCTGTAGATTTAATCGACGATAGAGCTCTTAAAGAGGCTTTACTTAGGGTGCCGACACTAGATATTCCTTTAGAAAGGCGTATCTCTAAGGGCAAACTACCGCTTGCTGGTCGCGATGGAAAATTGATTCTTCTAGTAAAACCATTTACCCCTACTTTTGAGGGAGAATATAGACTTTGGGATAAATTTCAGAAGCGCTTTGATAGCATCACGGAAGGGCAAATTATCGCCAGAGTTTATCCTCCAGTTATTGGTACGGATGGTATCGATGTTTATGGTAAGAAAATTGAAGCTCCCTTAGGAAAAGAGATCTCTATAAGTTGCGATGACTCCTTAAGCACAAGTCAATCAAGTAAAGGTTCTTTTAAGGAACTAAGCTCCAAGAAAAGCGGATACCTAGTAAGCACCACTGATAGTAAACAAAATCACATTTTAAAAATTGAGACTATCTATACCATACCATCGGATATAGATCATAGCACTGGGAGTCTTGATTTTATAGGTGGAGCCGTAGTGAGAGGTTCTATTATGAAAGGCTTTCAGGTACTTTGTAATGATGAGGTACAGATTTCCGGTGATGTATCTGACGCGAAAATTGAATCTAAAAATGCTTCAATTAAAATCCAAGGAAATATTATTGGATCTGAAGAAGCTGGAGCATCTGTTACTCATCTAGATTATGATGACTTTAAATGGATAAAAGCAAGACTTGATATCAATGCCAAGTCAATTGAAGGTCAAGCCTTATTCGCTGGTAGGAACATTACATTATCATCTAATGCAATTCGCTCTATTTTATCTTCAGGAAGTTTAATCTCGATTAAAGGAGCATTCTATGCTTCTAGGGCTAGGACGGTATGCGGCATAGATATAGGCTCCTTAGGCAATGCTTCTGAGGTTAATACCGAAATAGAGTTTATTCCTCTAGAAGAAGCTGGTGAAGAATTTATGGCTTTAGAGGCTAAGATTGAAAGGTTAAAAAGTATACAGGATTCGTTAAGTTTGTTTCTAGGTCCATACGTAAGTAATCCCTCAGAACTAGCAAAGCTCTCCCCTATTCACAAAGAAAAGATAAAAAGCTCTGTAAAACTTTTAGCAGATACAAAATCTAAAATAGTATCCTTAGAGAATGAGAAGTCAAACTTAAAGCATAGCACTAAGAAAAATCTTATCTCTCGATTAAATGTAAATAAGGAAGTCTTCCCAGGAGT
>JBILFC010000003.1:0-29438 GCA_044351785.1 Bdellovibrionota bacterium | reverse complement strand
CAGGAAAGAAACGGCCTAGATGGTTAACAAACATCACTAATAGAGCTATCGATCTTAGTAGATCAAGGTTTACAGATCTATTATTGCCCATTATTATTTCGGAATCCTTAATGCAAAATTGGCTTGCCCCTCGTGTAAAATCCATTCATATTCTGCAGTATCGTTAACATTAGCACAGATAGGATGTATTCCCGGCTTAAATCTGAACCAGAGTACATTTCCAGCTCCTACTGGTAGGCCTTGGCAATTATGCTCATTAGGATAGGTCCCTACGGAGGACCAACCACTATTTACTTTCAACTCAATTAAAGCTTCCTCTTTAACCTCTAAACATCCAGTATAAAGTTTTGCTGGCCCGTTCCAACTACCTTCCAAAACTGGCTTAGGATAGAGTTCTATATTATTATAGTCATAACCTTGCGTACAGATATCCCCAGCATAAGGTCCCTGAGAGTATGTTCTTTCATTCGCCATATAATCACTAAATTGTTTCTCACTAACTGAATAAAGTAGATGTGTATGCTCAAAATGCATAAGAGGCTTCAAATTATCCCTAACCCACTGATACTGATCAAAGTTATGCATCACACCTGCTAATTTATTTAATGATATTAAATTATTTCCTGGAAGTATGTGCCCCGGCGTATCATGGTAATCTCCGATTAAATTATCAGCCAACCCCCTAGAATGGCTATAGTTATGAAACCAGTCTATGTTTGAATCAGTAGTATATTTAAATGCATCTACTTTTTTATATATAAAAGAGTTTGTAAAAGAAATTCCATTACCAAAGTACGGTAGCAGATCAAACATTGCCATAGTTATAATCCCTAAAGCAATTTTCGCTTGGGTCTTAGTTCGCCATGAAGAAGAGACTACCCCAGCAACCAAAAGATATGCTAAAGGTAAACATGGATAGGCATACCGTAAACCAACTTGTGTTCTAAAGATAAAACTAAAGTAACATAACAACACTAACCAAGTTAGGAAAATAATTACCCAAGAGCTTTTCAATTTTCTCCAATTCCACAAAGACACAGGAAGTTTGAAAATTGAAATACATGTTAAGATTATGACTCCAATACTAGTCTTCCAAAACCAATTGTATATAAAGTATTTCCACACTCCATTAGGATAATGTTTACCCATGAATATCACGTTCCATGGCCATGCTCTTTCAACAGCTAACTGCTGATCAAAGCCCGTTAGAAAAGGTATTGGCCAGATAGACGGAACACTACCAAACTTTGAGCTTAGATACTTAAAAGGTGCTGAATACCAAATCTTTCCGCTTAGCACCTCACCACTACCGGAAAATGAATACGCACAGTTCACCACCACCGTAACAATAACAATAATCACTATTACTTGGGATAAAAGCCTAAATAAATTAAATAGCTTTGAGTTGGCAACTTCTCCTACTTTTATCCTAAACGGTCCATTTGAAAGAATAATATTAGAAAATAATATTAAAAATGTTAAAAATATTGGTACCGCATAAAATGTAGCAGAATATTTAGTACAGAAAGCTAAACCATATACAGTAGCAAGTAAAATGACCCTTTTAAAATTTGGTTTATTTAAATAAAGTAGAATAGAAAATAAAACCCACATAGATATCGCTGCGAAAGGGACATCAGTACCTATCAAGGCTGCGTGTGCATTTAAATTTGGATCTAGAAGCAATAAAAATGTTGCCCACCAAGCCCCATTTCTACCCATGAGGTAATTTGATACCACCCACATTCCTATTATCAAAACGCAATACCACATTAACTGTGGTATTCTTACTGCATACTTACTAGTTTCAGTAGCTCCGGTAAATTTCTTGTACAATTCTGAGCTTAGCACATTAAGTAATATCGCTGGAGTCGTGGAATTATAATTATGAACTGATGCTCTTTCAGTTTCTCCAGTATCATAATATCGCTTACTATAACTAAGATGCCAACGCTCATCACCAGCAGGCCAATCATACATTCCGATGGAATATATAATATTAGAGAGAGACCAAACTAACGCAATTAATATATAAAAAATTGCATATCTAGATCTATACCAGCAATTCTCTTCCACTTAAACTATTCCCTTACCCTGCTTTCAACCAAAATTTTACTATCCTGCGGAATCAACTTATGAAGTGGAATCTTCGGTATGTTATATAGCTCATAACTTAGAAAGCCTAGAAGTAACTGCATCCCAACGATCATCGGTAGACCTGCTAACATTACAGTACCGGCACTTGCAAATTGATTACTGTGGATCTTTTCAATCCATTTTGAAGTACCAAAGCAAAGACTCCAAAGTATCATTGGGAACCCCAGTAGTAATTGGACAGAACCTATATTAAAGTCTCTTAGAAAATAATTTAGCATTATTCGATGCCACAAATTTTTCACATTCTTCCAAGCAAATTCAACTGCTATCTTAGAAATTTGCATATTACTAACTTCATCTTCATACACTGCTCGCATAGGTACATCTGCAACAACAGCCCTTAAACACCCTAGGTGAAGTAACATATCTGACTCAAAAAAGTATCTCTGACTAATCTTCTCTAATGGCAAAAGCTTTGCTACTTCCGCATGGATTGCGGTAAAACCATTCGTAGGATCGAATATATTCATATA
The DNA here is from genome assembly GCA_044351785.1 of Bdellovibrionota bacterium. GTDB lineage: Bacteria > Bdellovibrionota_C > UBA2361 > SZUA-149 > DAOLCO01 > JAIYCX01. The sequence goes on along the minus strand of JBILFC010000003.1, from coordinate 26,808 downwards.
ACCAGAAGAAAACTTAGTGATAAATGACAAAGCAACATTACCCAACTTTCTTATTAACGGCATAGACTCACTATCTATTACGCTAAAGAATCGATTGCCTTTAGCATAATCTGATAGTCCTAAGATAATCGGTGAACATATTGCTGGCACCAGAGCAGGATTAATCTGTCCATCTCCATCAACTTTAACGATAATATCTACATTTCTTTCAAAAGCTAATTTATATCCACTTATTACCGCTCCACCCACGCCCAAATTATTTTCATGTCGTATTACCGTCAGGCGATCATCTTTAAAATTCTCTTTTACAAAATCACCTGAATTATCTGGGCAAGCGTCATCTACTACAATGATGTCTGAAACTTCAGAACCTATGCCTTTCAATACTTCTAGAACATGCTTCTTAACTTTATAACAGGGAATTACTACAGCAATTTTTATTGGTTTATCAATCATGCTAACTTAGTTTCTTTAAATATTCTGAGCATATTACAGAATAATGCTCCCTGCTCTATAGCATCATCAAGTGCATGATGGGTATGTGGTAAATCATCAAACCAGTTCTTAGGCATATTTCTTTTTATTGCATCTCGGTAACCTTTACCCAGCATAAGCATCGCCATTGTTTTTATATCAAAAGCAGAAAAAGAAAATGGACTTTCCCCTGTAAACTTTATTAGATACCAATAAGTAAACATAAAATCAAAGCCCGCGGGGAATCCCACAAAAACTGGCTTCCCTGGTAAGCCCTTTATCCAAGCTAAATAATCTTCCATCGCCTTCCTGGGGTCCTGCGGATTTTCCCTACATAGGGTCCAGGCTTCGGGTTGAGTCTTCCACCAGGCCATAGTTTTTACATTAGGTTTAGCTTTATGTAAAAGTTCTAAATTTACATAAAAAGTACTAACGAGTGTTTTATCCTCTAGGTAGGCGGCGGAACCCAAACTTAGAAGAGAATTCTCTCCTGGAATGGGACCATCAGTCTCAACATCAGTAGATATGTAGATCTCTGACTTTTTGTTCATAATTAATTAGCTAAATATTACTTTAGTCTAACTAACCTATTTTCTCCTACCTTACACGATTTTTTATAGGCCCTATCCCTACTTATAAATAATTGATAGCTCTCGACTAAAGCACTGAAGCTGGCTGAAATAATATTTCTTCCACAACCTAAGGTAGTCCAACTTTCTTCCCCCTCTGTGGCCTGTATTAATACCCTAGTAATGGCATCAGTTGCTTTTTCTGGATCTAAAATTCTAACTTTATAGTCCGTTAATTTTATATTTTTAATACTTGGGTAGTAGGGCAACAAGGACTTTCTAAGAGCCAAGTCTAGTGCGTGCACAGGACCATCACCTTCTGCTGCAGTATGAACTAATTCACCAAAGCATTTTAATTTTATGATTGCTTGAACCCCCTCAAGCACATTGCCTTCCTTCAAGCCTCTTCTCTCCTCTGACACCACGACATAATCCAATATTTCAAATGGCGTTACATATGCTGGATCAGATGCTCGCATTATTAATTCCACACTACCCTCTGCCCCTTCAAATTGATATCCTAAGTTTTCCTTAGCCTTTATTTCAGATAATATAGCCGATTCTGAATTAGATAAATCTATGTCCCATTCCTTGGCAAGCATTCTTAGATTCCCTCTACCAGATAATTCTGAGACAACAATCTCTCTATTATTACCAACTAACTCTGGCCTCATATGCTCGTAACTTTCCTGTACCCGTTCTATGGCTGCTACATGAATCCCACCCTTATGCGCAAAAGCGGCGTTCCCAACAAAAGGCTGAAATGCATCAGGAATAACATTAGCTTTCTCACTGACATAACGAGAAACATAAACAAGTTCAGACATCTTATCATCTGATACTAAATTATAACTATACTTATGTTGCAGTATAGGAATTAAAGAAATGAGATTCGCATTACCACATCTTTCTCCGAAGCCATTTACTGTTCCCTGAATATGCCTAGCTCCCGCTTGAACTCCTGCTACAGTATTTGCGACTGCTAGTTCGCAGTCATTATGTGTATGTACTCCGATACCTGAGCCAAATTCATTAACGATAGCCTCCACAATTTTACTTAATTCTTCGGGCATAGTACCACCGTTAGTATCACACAATACTAACCAATCAGCGCCGGCTTTCTTAGCTGAATATAAACATTCTAAGGCATATAACGGATTATTTTTATAACCGTCGAAGAAATGTTCCGCATCGTAGATAACTTCTCTCTTATTTTCTTTACAATAAGCGACACTCTCATAAATCATGGATAAATTTTCTCTGAGAGTTGTCCTTAAAACTTCTTCAACATGTAAGGTCCAAGACTTACCAACTAAAGCCACAGCAGGGGCTTGGGAGGCAAGTAGTACCTTTAAATTATTATCTTCCTTCGGAGTAATCCCAGCTCTTCTAGTACTTCCGAAAGCCACTATTTTTGTGTTCTTTAGATCGGATTTTAAAATTTCTTTAAAAAATGCCTCATCCTTTGGGTTAGACCCTGGCCAACCGCCTTCTATATAGTCCATTCCAAGATCAACTAATAATTTAGCAATACTAAGCTTATCCTCTAAAGAATAGCTTATCCCCACCCTCTGAGCCCCATCCCTAAGAGTCGTATCGTATAAATAAACCTTTTCCTTATTTCCAGCTAACATACTAAATTCCTTAAATTTAAATCAATAAAAAAGCCCCCCGCACTTACCAAAAAGTGCGGGGGGCTTGTCCTCATCAGAGCATGAAAACTTTAGGACCCCTGCACGGGCCTAATAATTTCAAGTCTGATAATAATTTGCTGATAATTTCGCATAGGGTATACCTCTACATAAACATCAATTTAAAGTCAATTATTTTCTTAGGATACTTAAAACTAGTCTGTAATGAGATACAAAATTAGAAAACGCGCTCCAATACAATTAGTCTCTTCTTCTTTCCTTTCTATAATATTAGGTCTATCTATCTCGAACTACACCCATTCTTTAAATTCAGTTTCCACTATCGGATTCTGGTTTATTAGTCAGATTTTATTAGCATTTGGTATCTTTCAGTCCTTTATAGTTATCCATGAAGCAGGGCATCGAACTTTATTTAAAAATAAGCTTATAAATAACTCCATAGGAACCTTGTGTTCGCTCTTCTGCCTTATCCCATTTTACCCATGGCAATTCATCCATTCTAAACATCACCGCTGGACAGGCTGGAAGGATATTGATCCTACCACTTCAAAAACTCTTAAAAGAGACTTATCTAAACTCCAAAAGCTAATTCTAGACAAAGCTTGGGCATACTCAGTACCAATTTTCTGCCCAATTTATGCACTAGACAACTTTTGGAACTTACCCAAACTCTTTCAACTCACAGAAAATACTTCAAGACGAACTAAATTTATTTTTAGTACTTCCATCATTATTTTTTCTTGGATTGTCACTATCTATCTCTTAGGTCCGCTGACAATTCTTTATAACTACGGATTAGCCTTTCTATTAGTTTTAGTAATCGCCGATCCATTAATGCTTAGTCAGCATAGTCATATTCATCAAGAGCTTGCGGGCGACAAGGAAGTCAAACCATTTCCATTTCGTAAGCAAGAAATATTTACTAGGTCTTTAAGTTTTCCACCTTGGGTCAGTAAATATGTTCTTTACGGTTTCGATAGACATGAGGCACACCATATAAACCCCAATCTACCTGGATACCAATTGGCAAATGTAAATCAAAACACTACTAACGATATAAACGCCTTAAAATGGATTAAGCTAGCGAAGTCAATTCCTGGACATCAATTGATATTTTTAACACGCGAAGAAACGGGAATATGGCTTTAAATCCTGATTCTTATATTAGCTTCATATTTGCACTAAGCATTATATTAATTTTCATCTTTGTTGGTATTATCCAGGTCTACTGGTTGCGCTCAGAACTTTTTAAAAAATATAGATGGCCCCTCGATTGTGGTTTAAAGTTCCGTAGCAGGAGAATTTGGGGAGAAAATAAGACAGTAGGTGGGATACTTATACTATGGCCCTTAACTTTTATATCTTTAATCCTAGGGCTCTTACTGTTAAACCTTATTAATTTTTCGCCAGTTTTAAACACTAACAATTCTGTAATTTTAATTACTGATTATCTATTGATAGGTTTTGTTATTTCTTCTGGATACATTTGCGGAGAACTCATAAATTCATTTATAAAAAGACAGTTAGGCATACCAGCTGGTCAATTGATTAAGAATAGAAACTTGCAAACTTTTCAGATCATCTTTGACCAAGTTGATTCTGTGATATTTAGCTTAATTTCTTTTTCAATGATCGTTAAAATAAATCTGACTTTTACTCTAATTATTATAACTATTGGACCACTGGTTCATATGCTCTTTAATGTTCTACTACATAAAATCGGTTTAAAAGCAGAGGCAAGATAAGATGATTTTATTAGCCTGGTTTAAATACTGCCTAATAGTTCTCACCTACGGAATAGGCTATCCCCTGTACTGCAAGTTGTTTAAGAAGGAAATCAACTGGGAATTCTCACAGAAAAAAGCAAGTCATGCGTTGAAAGTTCTAAGAATTTCTGTCGAATGCACAGGACTAGATCTACTTATAAATTCATCAAAGGCAGGATGTATTATAGTTGCGAATCATAGATCCTGGTTTGACTCTTTAGCTTTATCCTCAGTACTACCGACTAGAACTCATTTTGTTGCAAAGGAAGCATACTTTTCGGTCCCTATCCTAGGCTTATGGCTAAAGTTATATCAACATATCCCGATTGATTATTCTTCCCCCACTCCGCTTAAGGTTTCAGATCTAAAATTCCTAAGAAAGCAACTTAATTCGGGCCGTATAATAGTAATATATCCTGAAGGAACTAGATCCGTTGGGCCCAATCTCTTGCCTTTTAAAAGAGGAGCTTGGTGGTTAGGGTCTCAAAGTAGAACAAACATTATTGAAACTTATATAAGTGGTTCTGATGCAATTTGGCCTAAAGGGGCTAGCATATTCAAGCTAAAACCAGGCACTATTTCCATTGATTTTACTAATTCGTATTCTGTATTAAACGAAGAAGGATCAATAGAAGAAAGCGAAATAAAATTTTCCAACTTACATAATAAATAACTTGAATACCCAAAAACACATAAAACTTTTTCCTGACCTCATCGATTTTGATTCTTTAAAAGAAGTCTCAATAACTATCGGGGGCAAAGGAAATAATTTATCACTCTTAAAAATTATAAACATCCCCATACCTAAAACACTCGCGTTAACTCATTTAGATCCACACGATACTGAAGCACTCGACATATGCGTAAATGAAATATTTTCTAAACAATTATTCTCTAATAAGCCACTTATCGTAAGAAGTTCTGCAATTGTAGAGGATGGTGCAAGTCAATCCTATGCCGGACAATTTAAATCCATAAAATGTGAAAACACATATCAGAGTTTAAAAAATGCCATAAAAGAAGTCTTACAATCAGGACAAGATGTTCAAGCCTCTAGCTATAGTAAACACTTCAATAAAGAATTAGGGCGAATGTCCATACTCATTCAGGAATACCATGCCGCTCTCATTAGCGGAGTGGCTTTTAGTAAGCATCCTATTAATACATCTCTAAAAGGACTTTATGTGGAATGGACTACAGGAAACCTAGAGCATCTTGTACAAGGTGAAATAACACCCCATAGTGAGATCATAGAAGAAGGTAAGTCTCCCAAACATTTCCCAAAAGATATTAGTGAATCATTACAGAACTATACGAAGAAAATTAAAGAGAAATTAAATTCTGAAGTTGATATTGAATGGCTTGTTACACTTGGAGGTAAACTAATCATCCTTCAAGCAAGGCCTATAACCTCTCTTTATAATACTAAGCCTATCAGCATCCTACTCAGAGATAATATAGGAGAAAATTATCCAGAACCAGTAGTGCCATTCCTAGCTTCTTTAGCAAGTAAGTCCTACTATTATTACTTTAGGTCTCTTGCTAAAAGTTTCGGATTTAAGAATGGTTTAATTGAAAAACATGATGCCGATTTTAAATCCATTCTAGCGGTTGAGAACGCTTACCTTTGTTATAACATAAAAGCCATATCGGAACTCTTTTCCTTCGTACCTTTCTTTGGTGATACTTTAGCCAAGAAATTTAGTAACTTTATAGGAAGAGAAGAAGAGCAAACTTTTATTAAAAACGAACCTCCTAACCGTCGTCGATTTACCGACTATGTTCAAGCAACGATTTTAATTTGGTATTCTCTCTTCTCCTTAGTTAAAATAAAAAAACAAATACATCTTCATAAAACGAATGTAGATCTTTTATCTGAGAACTTATCAACTAACTTAAATCTAAAGAATGTAGATGATCTTGCAAAGGCATTCTCTAAGTGTTTAAACATTCGTTACTTTCAATGGCATGGTCCAGCATTTGCTGATGCAATATGCATGATCATCGGCGGACTCCTATCCAAAGAGACCATAAGATCAATAAATCTAAATACATCGCCTGTAGCGACAGAATTTTCCAACTTGCTTCGTGTGATTGAACAGGATGAATATTTATACAAAGTTTTTAAAACTGAAACTAGTCAGAGAATTTTAGAAATTTTTTCCACTACCTCTCCCAAGTCTTATTCTATATTTAAAAGTTTTTCAAAATCATGGGGGTATAGAAGACCGGGGGAACTACTCTTAACTATTCCCGACTTCGATGAGGATCCACTTAGTTTAATTCACATAATCAAACTAAGATTAGAACAGATAGATTCCAAGACGCCTACATCAATATCCGAAACCAATGAAAGGACCTTAGGCCTTAAGTATATTTTAAAATGCTTATATTCATTCGGAGCTAACCAAAGAGAAATTGCTAGGCTTTCACAAGCTAAACTTTACAACTGTTTAAGAAAAGTCCTAATAGCTCTTGGTATTTTGTTAAAGGATAAATCGCTGCTAGAAGAACCAGAAGATATTTTTTTTCTTACAGTGGAGGAGGTTGAAGGAATTTTGTATGCCACTTCCTGGGATTGGAATGAATTAAATAGCTTAATCAATATCAGAAAGAAGTCTATTTTGAAAAACACTGAAGCTACTCATCAGTTTCCCCTAGTTAGAGAAAATGGACTTCGTACCTCCCTCATGAGAAGGCACACTAAGACTACTAACGCTGACCCATTGTCTGATCTTGAAATTATAAGAGGGACTGGAGCATCCGCTGGGATAGTTCAAGGTCTAGCACAAATAGTCAATAAACCAGAAGATATTAATCCGGGAACTATTGTTATTACATCCCACACTGATCCTGCATGGGTACTGTATCTACCCCTTATTAAAGGCTTGATCGTAGAGAAAGGCGGTATTCTTTCTCACGCAGCAATAGTGTCTAGGGAGTTTAATGTTCCTACTATAGTAGGCATTCCAAGTGTTATGGAAATCATTAAGGACGGTCAATTACTAGAGATAAATGGAGCAAGTGGTGAAATTCACTTTCTATAACTATCTTCTAGACCGATTTACGCTCAGCAAATGGGTACCCCTAGCGGCACTATTTGCAATAGCTGGAAGTCCATTAAATAGCTTAAATTTACTAGTCGCTAATTTTCTTACTGCTCTGACATTCCTACTTAGTTTCCGTCTACTAGATGATCTGACCTCTATCTCTAAAGACAGGATCCTCTATCCTGAGAGACTTCTCCCATTACTTTCTAGTCATAGAATTTATTGGTTCATATCCATTTTCTTATCTCTTTTGATTAATGCCTTTTTGTACTTACAGGGATTTTGGTTCTTATGTCTATCTTATGTACTTATTTATTCTTTCTTATTTAATTTCCCCAATTCAAATCTTTCTCTTATAAAATATCCTTTTTTATTGCTACTTCTAACCAATGGCTCTAACTTATTTTTTAAAGATGTTTGGATTTATTACCCTTTATTAACCTTACCTTTTATAATAAATGACAAAGAAAATTCTTTATGGCCATTTTACCTAAGCGGATTAATGATCTTAATCCTGAAATTCAGCTAAATGAAAACAACCTTGAAATAGTTAAATGCCTATCCTGTGGGCATGATTCATCTCATTTTTTTATAAAAGCTAAAGACGACCTATCAGGCATGCCAGGAGAATTTGGCTTCGTGCAATGCGATAGTTGTAATTTAGTATATCAGAATCCAAGAATCACTCTAGAGAACATTCCTACCTACTATGACGACGACTATATTGCATATAGAAAAAGGTCAGACTGGGGAATACTTAGTAAGTTTCACAAGCGGTCTATGGAAAAACATGACCTTGAAAAATTAGAAATTGTAAATAAATACATCTCTCTTACTCAGTCTAGTAAATGCATTGACCTTGGATGTGCAGTTGGATCCTTCTCAGCTTTATTAAGAAAAAAGTTCTTTTGTGAATCCTGGGGGCTAGATTTTAAAGACTTTTCAGAAGAATGTAAGAAAAGCGATGTTTCTTTTATTCAAGGGACTGTTGATACAATGCCTAGCATGAAAGGATACTTTGATCTAGTGACCATGTGGCATTTCCTAGAACATGACTATGATCCACTCAACACTTTAAAAAAGACAAGGCAAATTTTAAAGGAAGGTGGTCTAGCAATTATTGAAGTTCCTAGACTAGATTCGCTTTCTTATAAGATGTTTAAGAATAAGTGGCCTGGACTTCAAGCTCCTCAGCACACAGCTTTATATTCTCAAACTACCTTAAGGGATATAGTTTCTAGGTCCGGTTTAGAGATAATAGATTATTTACCTTATGGAGCTTTTCCCCCATTTTTTTATTGGTATGCTGGGGCTGTATTTAGTTTTAAGAATGGTCAAGGTGTCAACTTTAGAAGACATATCGCGCCTTACTTCATCAGCCAATTAATCAGTAAACCATTCTTCTACTTGTTTGATAAATGCAATTTAGCAATGCAAACCATTATTTGCAGAAAAGAGTCACAATAATTTATGTACTATATCATCGCCGGTCTTATTGTTTGGACTCTTAGTCTTTTAGTGGCCTTAGTAGCTGGCATGGTACATCTACTTACCCTCGGTCGATCGCGGGAATGGTCCAGGCAAAATCTGATATCACCTTTAGCAATAACGCTCTTAAAGATAGCCAAGGTTGAGATTGATGTTAGAAACTTAGTAAAACCTCCTGATGAGCCAGTAGTATATATCTCCAATCACACTTCACCATTTGATCTTTTTATTGTGGGAGCAATAGCTCCGCCTAATACTTATTATTTTCTATCAAAAAGTACTTGGTTTCATCTCCCTCTTTCAGCACTAGCTTATTTAAGTGGTGTTTTTTACATCTCTCCACAAAGAAACCCTAAAAGTAGAACTGAAACCTTTAAGAAGGCGACACAACTTCTCTCTACCTCCCATAAAAGTGTTTTTCTTACACCTGAAGGAAAGAGGATACATAGTGGACAAGTTGGACACTTTAACAAAGGAGCGTTTCATCTTGCTCTGGCACTTCAACGTCCAATTGTTTGTATTTATATTGAAGTCTGTGATCTTTCAGGAAATCGCAACTACGGACTTAGAGGGCCCTTAAAATGCAAGTACACCACGTTTAAAATTATTAGACCCAGTACAAGCGATAGTAGCCCTAGTTCTATTGATGAACTTCGCATGGAGTGTTTGAATGCATATAAAGATTTTGAAAGTCAGAAATCTCAGCTATAGAAACAAACTAATTCAACATCGATTTATACTAATTCCACTAAACACCTAATATTTGGTACTAATTTATTACAGTTTACCTTCTAATCTAACAAACTTGAAGAATCATATTAAATTTGATAAGACTCAATAATAGTGGCTGATCTTTTAAAATTCAATTCGGGTAGCTTTTAAATAAAGTAGCAGTGTCTTATAGTCTCTTTTTTGTTGTTTATTAGTTTTAGTAAATAATGAAGAGGGAACTGAAAGAAGAATGGTTATATAAGGCGATGGAGCCTTAACATGTTGTCATTCAGATTCTGATCTGGAGTTTGTCATGAATCAGTCTGATTATGATCGAGATAGTATTAGGCAGGCTAAATATGGCATACTGCTTGTTCTGATTTTCGTATTTTGCGAGTTTTTCAAGTTAGACTACTTCGTCATACCATTATTTATTGGGTGGTTACTCTTGTTTGGTCGTGAGTTATTTTTCAGCGCCACATTCTATGAAGACCTAGGGCGTTTAATCTTGTCTCCTATTAGAGGGAAATATCATCCATCTACTCTAGTTGCGAGAATGAGATTGAAACAAAATCGAATAATTCCTGAAGCTTCACTCGATGACATCAATATGCTCTGGCTTGCCCTCCCGGATTGGACCAAACATGAAGTTGGACGACATGTATTACGAAATCAATTTCTTTTCGCAAGATTGAACCTTGGTCGTAATCGTTGGGGGGCTATGATCCTGGAATACTTTAGACTCCTAGAGGGAGTCTTCATCTCAGGCAATTTGCAAGACTTTCGTGAAGCTGTAAAGTTGTTTGAAGCTGCATGTTATGCAGTTGCTACTTCACCCAACAAAACTTCACATAAAGATGCTATCGAACAATTTCTGTTCTTAAATGAAGGGACTGAAGATCAAAGAAAATTTATCGTTTCAAAATACCCTACCAAGTGGAAGATCGAGAACCTACGCCTGTTGGCTGAAAAACTCAGCCGGATGCCGGTAAGCAGTAACGGCAAATATTGGTTAGAAGCCAGAATCCGTGAGCTTGAAAGTCTAGCGGATGCGGACATCGACCCTGAAGGCTGGCCCAACTTGGCCGCCGTGTCATTTCGCGAGGCACAAATGAACTTATAGACAGTCCAGGTCCTTTAGGAAGGTTTTTTACTTCTTTCAGGACCTCTTGTTTCTATCTGATTTATTCTCTTACAGATTCCATAACTAAGCTGTTTACTTCTAATATGGGGGGCTATCGCACATTAAGAAACTTTCTGACCCTAATCTTGCTATTCCAATTAACTTAGACTAAGAATATCTAATGTGTTTTCCATGTGGGTTACTCTAAGGAGAGAGGTTATGTGGCGCTATGCTTCAGTAGTTGTAACAGTGTTTCTGCTTACAAGTCAGCACGCAAGTGCTCAATCTATTGAATTTTTTGTCGGTGGTGGAAGCAGTAGATATGCGGTACAAATAGGAGGAAACTCAGAAGTAGTGACTATCATACCAGCTCGTCGCTCTGAGTATTCTTATGACGCCAATAATGAACCACAGCCACTCAATTATGGACTGTTACTTGATCTTATTGGAATAGGCTTAGGACTAGGAGTGATCTGCATACTACTAATAGTGTCTGCTTTTGCCTTTCTATACCATTTGATTTGTTGGGGTCTACAGTTACGGCAAAATTTTGTTACATAGGTTCTTCAAAATCTAAAACGTCTTTGCGGGAGCGCTTTAGGAACATAAGATGTTCAAATCATCCCGCCTTTTCAACATTCTCCAAGCTAATATTTACGGTATCTGCCTTGTTGCCTCAATATCCCAGACAAGCTTATTCCCATTATCAAAAGCCTGGTCTACTGCTTTTCGATCTTTACTTAGTAAAGCATCTAGTATTTGAGTTCGCGCATCGGAAGCTAAACTACGCTGAATAGGACTATAGCTATCATTATTTTCTATATCATTTAAACTCACGTAAACCCTGTTAATAGATTTTATCGATACAAATTCAGATCGAAATCTATCCAACAATCCATCTAGAGAATTATCATTTTTTATGGCATTTTCTGGTTCATTCTGAACAACATTAGATTGAGATAAAGTCGGTAGACTAATACCAAGATTTTCTATACCTGCTCGACCTAGCTCCAATATTCCAAGTAGAGTCTTTTTATTTACTTCTTTTTCTAAAAAATCCTGTAGATGAGATTTAGACTTGTTAATACTATTTCCAAGATATTCTATAGCAGCCTGCTTTAAAGTAGGATGCAACATAACATTATTTTTAAGGTCATCAGAGAGATCTAAATAATTATTCGCAGCAAAATGATACAAATCTAACTTCTCTTTTAATTCAATTAAAGGCTTAATATCCATATTGCTATATGCATCTTTAATTATGGCATCGGTATCCCCAATCAATGCTTTAACACTTGCTTGAATAGATTCATGGTCTTGCAGTAGAAATAAATTAAGTCCTAACTGAACATCATTAGTGACTTCACTCCATTCCACCTTTTGCTGATAATCTAACTCTTGATTATACAGAATATTATCTACAAATAGGCAATCGAGTGGGCCAACATCTTTAGTGTTAGACAACATCGGAATTCTTGCCAAAATACTATTGTCGTTTAGTATTTTCTCCATTTCCTCAATATTTCCTTTCGCCATCGCAGTATTCCACTTTTCAATCATTGGCTGAAGTACTTTTGACTGCGAGCTATCATAGAATTTGCTAACAATAACATCAGTTAACTCTAGAAAATCATGATTAAGATTTACTAAATTAGCTTTCTCCTTAAGAATACTAGGATCGGGCGAAGGCGACTTTAATAACTCACGCAGCTCATCTAAGTTTTCCCTATATGCCTTTACTATGCCTTCCCTTGAAGATAATTCCAATGGATCATTTCTTTCAACTGTATGGAATGAGGATTTAGCTGTTAATACATCTAGACCTAAACCATTACTGAATTTCCCCATTTCATCTCGACTCATTCTCGCTGGTGCCGCAAATAATTCATCAGCGATACGATCCAACTTAATCATAGTTCGATCTAACCTATATGACTCCCAAGGTATCTTCGCTATATCCGCCAATGCCGTACCAACTATCGCCTTTTCTTCGGGAGTAACAATATTTCTAACCAATGATTGAATATAGATAGATATTAATTTTACGTCATTAGGATTTACAAGTCCGTACTTCTCAGTCAAAGAAGTTACTATTCTATCTTGTGTTTCAGCAAGTTTAAAATCTTCAATGAATTTTCCTTTTTCAATTAAAGTAGTCGCATCAGTAGCGAGTTCACCCTCTAGCTTGGCGCTTCTATTGGCAAATCTAAATTCTTTCACCGCAATCTTAACCTGCTCGAGTTCAGCTATCGATGTGCGATCATACAGCGCTGTAAAACTTTTATGTGCTTGAGAGAATTCTTTATCTGTAGCAATTTCTATGAAAGCTTTAGCAGCGTTATTTGATAAAGTAGGAAGAACTTCGGCTAGAAGCTGTTTATCTAGAGGACGCTCACTAAGTTCCTTTATGGCAGCTTGTCTAATTAAATACTTTTCTGAATCAAGCATTTTAACTAGGTCCCGGTCCGTTTTTGATGCGATATCGGGTACCGATAAACGAGCCTCTGGAAAAGTTAGGGCACCTAAGGATTCTTCAACCTTTGGAGTTGATTGAACGGGCATGGATCTACTACCTTCTTGCTTTTGTTCAGGAGATGCCATTTAGCTATGCATAAAAAGAGTTATTACCGGTAGTTAAACCTAATAAAGTAATTCCTTTTACTTATAACTTTTGTTATGCGGAGATTGGTAAATTACGTTATCTGGTAGTATCTCAGAATGTGTATATACTGCTCACGCATTCAAAAAAGGGTTCTTTGTGAGCAGTATATTTGTATTAAGAAAATATATATAATTCATTGCGTCAAATCATTAATTAAACAATCAAATTACTACAAATCCTCATGAATGAAGAAATCCTAACGAAGAATTATCCTATCTCCATTAGATGGATTATTAAGCGAGCCTTTTTATACTTGATCATACTATTTAGTATTCTGTTTGGTATTTATGAACTAGAACACCTTTTAGAGCTCCAGAATGCCGCAAGTCTATATCGCCTGACTATAGTCACAGGACTTGCTTTGAGCTCTTTATGGCTTGGATATCTAATTCTATACACTTGGACTTATCAATATAAAATCGTGGGAGATGAATTTATTATTACGAGAGGAGTTATCTTTAAAACCCCAGTCGGAGTTCCAATTAGTAAAATCAATGCGATACACATTAAAAGAAAAATCCATGATATTATTTTTGGTCTAGCAACTGTAATTATAGTTGTACCTGGCGATATTCCAACAAACCTAACGAGCATTGCAGGATTATCTTTAAAAAATGCCGAGGGGTTAAAGGCTTATATTTTTACGAAAAATTAATGTTTCACTTCTTTCTATAGAAAATGAAATTAACTAACTAAATTTAGCTCTATCTCTTTAGGGAGTGAAGTTTCTGATTGATCGCGATAGGTATTGTTCTAAGGCGAAAAACGCAAGCTAACTATTCGTCATTAGCTTGCGTATAGTTTTTTCAATGAAAAGTCACTACCGATATTCCGCAGATGTAACACCGATAAAGACATTTACAGAATCATCAATAGGATTTAAAGTTATTGATCCATCTCTATTGTGAGTCACCGCTCGATTATATATCGAAGTCATATAACCCGAGATTGATACAGCAGGATGTCTTGTTTTAGCATCTATTAATAACTTACATATTGAACTAGAATCACTGACCACCCAGAGACGCACGCCCTGAGCAGATAGGACTTGTACTTTACAACTTGGATTAGTATTTGGACGATCATCATGCGATTTAGGAGGCATTCCAACGTTTTGTCTTTTTTTAGAGTCTAATGCGACAACATCTTCTACGCAGAAATCCATTCTTACATCTGAATTTGAACCATAACCTGGCCTAAGGTCTGAAGTTTTCACCAAGTGTTGCGCACATGATAAATCTTCTTCTACCTGTTGGCCCTGCCTCCATTCTAGTGCCTGAGCAATCGCTTCAGCTCCGTTATTCTGAGCGTATGGTGAATTAAATTCAACTTCTATCCTACCTCCAGGCTGCGCACCATTAGGTATAACTGGTGCCCTATTATTACCACCAGCTAAGTGCTGGTCGCGTGGATTAGGTAGCGCTGCTTGAGCCATGACCTGACCTGAAACACTAAGAATAATCAATGAAACAACTAGCTTTTGTTTTAATGAGAATTGTGGCATTTTATAACTCCTTACATTAGTTTTATTACTTATAGAAAGAGTAACGGCATTGTATTAAATGCTCCATGTGAGAAAAGACACATTATGAAACCTCACTCAGAAATCACCAGCCCTAATATAAAATTACAAGCTATCAAAAAGATCACTCTAACTTATTTCGTCCTTAACGCTACGTGAGTATACAAAAGGGGAGCGCAATGCTAGTCAGCGCTGATAGCAGATGGCAAAGTCGATGTTAAATTAGCCTGTTACGCTAGCAGAATAGCCTCTGACCTGACAATTGGTCGTAAGGGATGCTAAATGTGCGTAATCTCACATCCCCTTAATTATAGTAAGTCGATGCACTATCTATGAACAAATGCAGTATCCATAACCAAATCAAAGGTAGTAAAACTATGAAAACCGCAAATATAATAACCGCAACACTTTTACTAAGCGTAGCACTTGGAACTTACGCTATCGCAGAGGAACCAAAGTCATCATATCAGACCACACCACCTAAGAACCTGACCGTTTCAAATGTACCAGTTATTGATGCTAAGGTTACTTCGGATATAAAAGCATTCACTGACCTCAAACAAGATGCTACACTAAATGCAGGAGTTCAGTTGTGGCCCGGATCAAACAAATTGGTTGAAGAACCTCAAGCAGAGAATAATCCGCATGGTTGCATACAAATGCTACCAAAGGAAGAAAATGGTTATAATCCTAATGTTCTTCGTATCCGTCAAAAGGAAATGTCATTTCGTCAGGCAGAAGAGATTAGGACTGTTAGGATGATGCAGATTGAGTCATACGAAGATATTAACACCCATCAGATTGCTCGTTGGTATCTAACTATTAGTGATAGCAATGCTTGCCCCATATATCTTGAGCAAGCTGATCAAACAGCAGCTCTTCGATTACTAGAAACTCTACAGAACGCCTCATTTGATCCTCAGCAGGTAATAGAAATTGAGTTACAAAGTTGTTCTAATGAAGTGATGAATAACCGATGTTTTGCACGGGTACGTGGGATGTCATGGGTACCACTTCAATAGTGGGCGAAAGGCTAGATATTATAAGGGAAGGTAAGGGAGGCGATATCTTAACCTTCTACCTCCCCCAGATATGGTTAAAAAATCCTATGTTAAATAACAATAATTTATGAGATATTAAATCGTGTAACTTAAGCATCAAACCGATGCTTTTATACATTCTTTTTTTGAATAAATTCTTTATACTCTAAAAATGTACACTGAAATCACCAGTCCCAATATAAAACTACAAGCTACTAAGAAAATTCCTCTATTTAAAAGCTTCACTAATTCTGAACGCGAGAAGCTTATTTCGTCTCTAATTCTACGTGAGTATGAAAAAGGGAGCGCAATACTACTCAGCTCAGAGAGCAACAGAGATATAATGTTTATAGCAGATGGTACTGTTGATGTTAAATTAGTTGCCCCTAATGGCAGAGAAGTTATTGTGGCTAGATTAAATACGGGCGAATTTTTCGGTGAAATCGCTCTACTCACCGGCTCCTCTAGAACTGCTGATGTAAATGCAGTTGAAGATACAATGATCTTAATTTTGCGTGCATCTGACTTTGAGTCCTTACTCAATAACATCCCCGGCCTATCTCACTCGCTCCTTGTTCACTTAGCTTATAGAGTAGCCGCAGCCTCTAATCGCATCGCGGATCTTGCCTTATACGATGTATACTATCGAGTTTACAGAACGCTTAAATCTCTAGCTAAAAAGGATCCTAAAAGTAATGCACTAATTGTGAATGAACGTCCTACCCATAAAGAACTAGCGTCAATGGTAGGTACCTCACGCGAGATGGTCACCAGAGCACTAACAAAACTTCAAGAAGACGGCGTTATTTTGTTAGATGACAAACAGGTGACCATTCTAAGCGGGGTGTCCTATGAGTAAAAACTCTACTTGATCTAATGTTTGATTACAGTAAGCTGATCTCTTGTACTTAATTCAAAAGTAAATGGAGAAGCCGATGTAATTTTGTATTCAGCTAAATGAGCCCTGATAGAACCTGGAGGGCCATCGTGAGAAAGAAACAGGGTACCATAAACTGCAGACCCAACTATAGAGTGAATATCAACATCAAAACGCCCGCCAGAATTTATTGAATAATTTCTTGTAAAAGTACCAACACCTACACTATTCGTTCCAACTAACCATACATTGATGCTACTATTAGATTCTGTATTAGTTATTTCTAGGAAGTTTAATTCGTTGATATTAGTATTATATCCGCCAACTAAAGTAGTCTGCTGGCATTTAGCAGATACTTCACTTCCTACTAGAGTACCATTAACTCCGAATCCCAAAGTAAATTCAGCTGAAAACCCTGTTCCTAGCAAGACTGTAGGATTAGCATAAAAGCACACTCTATCCTTACCATTAAGTAAACTTCCACTAGCTGGCAATCTCAATCCTGACGACCCTCTATATTTAGCCGATAACTCCGTAAATAAATCTTTATTACCCACCGTTACGGCAGTAATTGATGAAACGGTATTAACTTCTGAATAAGCCTCACAACAATAGCTCCTTTGGGGGGCTCCAGCCATTACGATATAGGCACCAGAAGCTGGATTCGACAAAGCTCCACTATGAACAACTTTTTGATCATCTGGTACCACAAAGATGGCTTGTCCATAAACGGCTGTCAAATTGTTAAACAAAGTACATAAAGCCACTAAACATTTTAATCTAGATTTCATAATTTCTCCCTCTCTTAGGCAATTAATATTCAAGATAAGATTATTTCACATTCTAAGTAGCTATAGTTACGACATAAACGGCTAATTAACAATGTATCAAATCGCACATCCTAATTTTCACTTTATCTCGATAGCTATTTTGTAACAAACAACCAAGGAGTAAATATGAAAATTAAAGCTTTACTAATAGTCGGATTATCTTTATTGGTAGCAAATACTGCCTCTGCTCAAGTAACACCTGATGTCGATTTCTCAAATCCCAAGGGACTAATTTCAGTAAAGACTGATCCGGTTCTCAAAGACCCTCGAGGAATGATTTCAGTAAAGACTGATCCAGTACTTAAACCCATCTATTACTCTAGTAATGGTTTTACCTTCAATTCCCAGCCAGTTATAGACCTGATCAACGCACTTAAAAAATCTGGGGCTAGGGTCACCACAAAGGTCGTAGAGCTCAACAACCAGATAATTTTAGAGGTCTATGTAAACGGAAAGAAACAAACACCCTTCGTACTACAATGCCTTGATTGTATTGAATTTGAATACTAGTATAACGACCATACTAAATGGGCAGTGCAGAGCTGCCCATTCTATTGCAAATGAAATTCACTAACTAGGATTAGTTTTAAATCTTATCTGAATTCCACCTAAAAAATTCCTAAGAACTTGGTCCTTGCATTCTCTGTAGTGCTTGTGATCTGGCTTCCTAAAAAGCGCACTTAGCTCATGTTTACTAAATGTAAACTCTACTAATTTAAGAATTTCTAAAATTTCTTCTGCTTTCAGATTAAAAGCAATCTTAAGTTTATTGAAAATGATATTGTTATTAACTTTAGTTTCGTTGATGACTTCAGAACCCTCTTTTTTACCGCGCTTTTCGATAATTAAGCCATTTAGGAAAGTGGCTAAATGAACATCTTCACAATCACTTGGTCCACTCTCCTGATCTAAATCATCATCTCCTTGTTCATCGGTATCTATCTTAGGCTTTAACCAAGAACTAACTTGGTCTAAACTAACATCAGAACCAGCGAGGTTAAAAACCTCCAACATCTTTTGATCATTAAAGTTTAGAATATAGCGGATTCGTCTAAGAATATCATTATTTGTCATTATTTATTTAGCTTATTTAGTTTAATTTAGCTTCTACTCTAATACCTTCCTTGCTAAATTCATAATATCACCCTCAAGACTCGCAAATGATCCACTTTTTATAGTCTGAATATTCAACTTAAAATAAACGTTGTCTTTTACGAATTCTAACTTTGGACCACCGGCTACCATAGAATAGTTATAATAATAAGCTCCATCACCAACACCGTTTACCACTTTACCCTTGTTATCATAGTCCATTTCTTTTTTATCACTAAGCTTTCTTAATGCTTCGGCAGGTGTTTGCTGAGCTCTAATTTCTAGGTCAACATAATACTTATCAAATGCCTCCTTACCTTCTTCCTGATAACGACAAGCTGACAGAGCTTCATATATATTCGGCTCATCATTTCTATTAACTTCTATTCCAAAAGTTTTATCTGGATAAACAGATTTAAGATCATCTAATGTAAGCTTACTGCAAGCAGATACAGCCACAACTGGAGTAGTAGGCTCGACGGAGCTTACAGTTGAACTATTTACTTGAACTGATGAAGTCTCGTCACTAGAATTACACGCTAAAAAACAAATTAACACGGCTAGAAATATTGGCTTATTGTTTAACATATTAGTCCTAAAAATAATCTTAATCCTATCACTATGTATGATATTACAACTTGCAATCATACCTATCAGCATTCATTACTTTAACCCAAGCAGAAATAAAGTCAGTTACAAATTTCTCTTTATTATCATCTTGAGCATATACTTCAGAGTATGCGCGAAGTATAGAATTCGATCCGAATGCTAAATCAACTCTAGTTGCTGTCCATTTTACTTCATTTGTCTTACGATCACGAAGTTCAAATAAGTTCTTACTCATTGGTTTCCATGAGTAGGACATATCTAAAAGCTCTACAAAAAAGTCGTTTGTTAAAGCACCTTCTCTTTTTGTAAATACTCCATGTTTCGTATTAGCATAGTTAGATCCAAGAACTCTCATTCCGCCGATAAGAACAGTCATTTCTGGCGCTGTTAAACCCATCAACTGAGTTCGATCTAAAAGTAACTCCTCTGGATTTACTTCATATTCTTTTTTTAGCCAATTTCTATATCCATCATGAATTGGCTCTAGTGGAGAGAAAGAATCAACATCTGTCATTTCATTTGTGGCATCTCCTCTACCTGGCGTGAAGGGTACAACCAAATTAAAGCCTGCAGCCTTAGCCGCTTGTTCAATACCAAGATTACCCGCTAGAACAATTGTATCAGCGATACTTATATTATTCTCTCTGGCAATCGGTTCAAGTAAAGAAAGAACTCGCTTTAAACGCTCGGGCTCGTTACCCTCCCAGTTAACCTGCGGAGCTAGTCTAATCCTAGCCCCATTTGCCCCACCTCTCATATCAGAAGCACGAAAAGTTCTAGCACTATCCCAAGCAGTTGAAACAAGTTCTGAAATGGATAAACCTAAAGTAGCTATTTTACCTTTTACTGCCTCTACATTGTAATTTTTATTACCTAAAGGAACTGGATCTTGCCATATTAAATCTTCTTTCGGTGCATCTGGCCCAATGTATCTAACCTTTGGCCCTAAATCTCTATGAGTTAATTTAAACCAAGCTCTAGCAAAGGTTTCTGAAAAATAAGCTTGGTCTTGTTGAAAACGTTCTGATATTTTTCTGTAGTCAGGATCCTTGATCATAGCCATATCAGCCTCAGTCATAATAGAATTATACTTAATGCTAGGATCCTCTACATCAGACGGCTTATCTTCTTCCTTAATATTTATTGGCTCCCATTGCCAAGCTCCCGCTGGGGACTTCTTTAATTCCCACTCATAAGAAAATAACTGATGGAAGTAACCATTGTCCCACTTAGTTGGATGAGCAGTCCAAGCTCCTTCTATTCCGCTTGTTACAGTATCCCGTCCAACCCCTCTTTTATGATTATTCATCCAACCAAGACCCTGCTCACAAATATCAGCACCTTCAGGAGCTGGACCAAGTAATGCAGCATCTCCATTACCATGACATTTACCAACGGTATGCCCACCTGCAGTTAAAGCAACTGTCTCTTCATCATTCATTGCCATTCTTGCGAATGTTTCTCTAATTTGTGCTCCGGTCTTTACTGGATCAGGTTGGCCATTTACTCCTTCAGGATTGACATAAATTAATCCCATCTGAACAGCAGCGAGTGGATTTTCCATTGTGGAAGGATTACTCACATCTTGATAACGAGAGTCACTAGGTGCAAGCCACTCTTTTTCAGAACCCCAGTATGTATCTTTTTCTGGATGCCAGATATCTTCTCTACCAAAAGAAAATCCGAAGGTTTTGAGACCCATACTTTCATAGGCCATAGTGCCAGCAAGAATAATTAAATCAGCCCAGCTCAGACAATTTCCGTATTTCTTTTTAATAGGCCATAAAAGTCTTCTAGCCTTATCCAAATTTGCATTATCAGGCCAAGAACCAAGTGGGGCAAAGCGAATACTCCCCGTGCCAGCACCTCCTCTACCATCGGCTATACGATACGAACCAGCAGCATGCCAAGCTAGTCTGATCATCAGTCCACCATAGTGACCCCAATCCGCAGGCCACCAAGTCTGGCTATCCGTCATTAGACTTAGCATGTCTTTTTTAAGAGCTTCTACATCTAACTTCTTTACCTCTTCTCTGTAGTTAAATGTTTCTCCAAGAGGATTAGTTTTCTTGTCATGCTGGTGAAGAATGTCTAAGTTTAAACTATTAGGCCACCAGTCCATATTGGACTTTCCTGTAGAAGTAAGACTACCGTGCGAAAAAGGACACTTTGAAGCGCTTTCCATTTTAATCTCCTAAAATTTATTTTTGCTTAGGCTAGTAGCCTAAGATTGCTTAAATCAGTGACGAATTGAAGATCTAGATAACAGTTTTAATAGAGCTTAGCAAAGAGATCTTCAAATATAGCCTGATAGAAATTAGCTAATTATGTCTATATCGATTTTAACATTCTAAAAAACTCGGAATAGTGCACAACTTCACAATCACCGACCAACCTCTTATTTTCCCCTGTACATACACAAAGACATTTTACATCTTTAACTAAAGTCTTTATAGCATCAAATCCAGATTGAAAATCTCTTTCATCGGGTGTTTTTTTACTCTTTATTTCAACGGCAAGGGTTTTTCCGCTAGGGGTTTGTATTACAAGATCCACTTCAACATTATTGACTGTTCTTAAAAAGGAAAAAACAAAATCCTTTCTTAAATAAGAAGATATTTTTATGGCCTCATTAATAACCCAAGTTTCAAAATAATTTCCATACTCAAATGTATTTGCACTTACTTCCAGAGAGAGCCTCTTCTGAGCAGATCTCAAGACTCCTGTATCAAATAAATAAAACTTTGGACTTATTTTATGTTTCTTTCTTTCCGAAAATTCAAATGGAAACAAGAATGAACCAATTAACGTGTCTTCCAATATTTTCCAACGTTACTATAGTTAATTTGCTCTCCATTTGTTTGCGCTACGATGGATAGAAATCTGATAAACCCCCCTATATTTCTACTTAAAGCCTCCAGCTCAATTTCCTCTCTTAGATAGACTTCAACATAAGCTCTTAGTAATTCCGTCTTCTCTAAAACTGTCTTTGCAGTAAAAACTCCGGGTAAGGTGCCGTATGTTAGAATAGTTGCAAGATCGACTTTTGTAAGATCAAATTCACTAACACTAAGTGGATAAAGGTTAAGAGCCCAAGCTCTACCCCCAAGGAGATTTGCTTGTCCTCGTTTAATCTTTCTTGCACTTGAACCAGTAATAATGAAATATTTTTCAAGGCCACCATCGATTAATGCCTGCACTTCATCTAAGAGTTCAGGTACACGTTGTGCTTCATCTAAAACGATCCATTTCACTTCATCTGGCAATGCTAGCACTTCCTGTCTAAATAGCTCTGGCTGTGATTTAAACTTAGAGTAAATATCTGACAATAATAGGTTGTAAATCTTTGTTTCAGCGATCGAAAATGACTCTTTAATAAGGGTAGTTTTACCCACTTGCCTAGGACCAAATAGGAAAAAGTGATTTGATTCTGGTAGCTTAAGTTGTCGAGTTAGCATGGTTTAAATATCCGTGGTATATTTAAACCATGCTAACAGATCCTATAGATTGCCACAAGAGCTTAAATCAAACATTCTACGAGCGGTTGAATATCCAAAACTTAATCTCTTGGGCTTTTATGACTAGCACAATAAATAAAATCAAATTTAAACTAGACAGAAACAAAACATCTGGCCGTGAGCTAAGGCTCCTTATCGACGATATAGACCTCTTTGATCTGTTGGAACATCATACAGAAAAATGTCCCTATCCAGGTCAATGGTCAGACAAAGAAAAGGCCGCCTTTGATATTGACTCCTTAACAAAAAGTACCATTACCTCAGGCACATTCCCAATTGTAGGATCGCACGTAATTACTTACCTACCAGAAGATGTATTATTAAAAGATTTTGATATTACTCATAGAGATGAATATATTTACTGGATCATCTCTCCTCCAGGAGCTGGGGTACATTATGAAACAAACACAAAGATTGAACTTTGTTTTCACAAGCCACAGTATGTAGAAGAGGTGGGGAAGCTTATTGCGAATGCCAAAGTAGTGCAATAGCGAAGAAGCTATGTATTACCAGAGTCACTATTATTTCTTGCATCCACATAATCAGCCAATTGAAGCATCTTGATCTGAGTAGTCAAAATGTCTGATTGGTAGGTCCAACAAACTCCGGAAAGGAGGAAAAACAGTGTAAAGAAACCTGAGATAATCATCATCGTTTGATTAATCTCAAATGGTATCTGAAATATCTGTTCCATTGACACATTAAAGATCCCTAGAGATACTAATAATCCGAAAATCGAACCAAATACTCTCGCCCTTCTAAAGTACTTTTTTGAGCTTATCAGATTCGCTTCTTGGATAGACTTCAATTGCAAAATTATATTCTTACGAAAATCTGCATTGCGTAGAAGTTTTTCAAAAGGGTCAGAATTTATTTCAACTTTTTTATCCATATATAAACGAAATATCATCTAAACTAATTTAAAGCATTAAATCATTGTAAAAACCACTGGAGATACATGTTAATTTTAGGCATTAAGAATTATTTAATTAAACCTACATAGCTAGACCCAATAAACTTATTAGCATCGCAGAAGATATTAAAATTAAACAGATTTCACTTAAGACAAATCCCTTTAAAGTGTTAATTTTTCTAAACCACTTAAGAAGCATCAGAAACACGAGAACTAAAATTAGAACCACGGGAGAATGTGGCAATGGTAACATCTCATCGGCTGATTGCTGTCCAGTTAAAATCAAGAATTCGTACCACATTCTGCCGCATATTATAATGATACCAAGAAAACTTAATGGCACAATACTGAAAAGAACATTGAGAAAATCTCCACCCGGTACCGATAATAGAAATAGATGCAACATAAGTGCACAAAGCAACCAATGAATAACTACAAGCAAAAGGAAGATACTAACTCTAGACTTTGGAAAGCTAGATGCATATCCAATTAAAAAATCAATAATTACAGAAATCACACTCACTTAAATTCTGCCTCCCCATATAGCTATAAATTTTGGTATTTGACTTAGTCCCCGCTCTGCCTTACCCTAAAGACTTTTCTTAGAAAAGAAGAAACTTCATAATTTTGCAAAGCTTTTTTCATAAACCAAAGCAGGTACTATAAACAAATGACTAGTAAATTATTATTCGGAACACTACTTTTAATTACCTCCCTAGTGTCTTTGATCTTAGCGCTTTCATCAATTAACTCGGGAAAACTTGGATTAAAGTCTAGTTACGTATATAGAAAAGACCAGCCCAAGTACTTTATCAGCGTAATATTAGTAGTTATACTTAGTTCAATATTATCACTACTCTATAGTGGCATAGCTCTGGCTGAAGTCACATGTCAATGTGAGATAATAGATCATGGAATGCTAAATGAGAAAATTGGATTGATTTTCTTGATGGTACCCTGTTGTCTAAACGTTATTTATTTGTTTACTAGAAGATTTACTTTAATGTTAGAATAATTAATCCGGTAAAAATTGCAATTCCCCTACTCAGTTTTATTCTGATTATACAGCTAGCCAATTAAGAAATACTATCGTCTACTAAGTTATAATTTACTCCCAAATTGAAAAAACCTTATATATAATCTAATTGAGTTGAGGTTATAATTCCAGCATGGATCGTGATAGGGATAATTGAAGGTAACGCATAATCACAAAGAAGGCTAGGACCACACCTCAAGTCTCTTAATATACGAATTCTCTAAATCTCCTAATAACATGCTGTAGATTGAACTCTTTAGATAAACTTTCAATCTATTTAGCAATTTAGGAGAAGCTCACCATGCTACAGATCGCCCTTAAGTCTAATCCGGACGAAGGAACTAAGGCAGAATCAAAGAACCTTTCGCTACCCCTTGCACCGGGGCAAGCTCCTGCGGCCAAGAGCACTACCGCCGAAGATTTCGATAATGCTTTACTTAATTTAAATAACCAGCTTGCAGAAAGCCGTCGGATAGAATCAAAAAAAGAAGAGGTGGCAATGATTAAAATCATTGCCCAAGAAATTCCTACTTTAGTTTCTAAAGAAGGTGCGGAAATTAGAACTAAATTTAATCCCAAAGATTTATTTAAAGATATTCGCGAAGCACTTCCAAGCAAGACCCCAGCGGGGCCTGGCACGCATAATATAATACGAGGTGAAGACAGGGATAAAATATTATCGAATGCTGGATTTGATCCTTCTGAAAAGTTATATGTGTGGAAAAACACAAGTATAGAACCTTTAGAAATAACTAATGCTAAGGGAGATATAATAAATTTAACACTTGAAAAAGCAGAAACCCTTATTACCTATTTTGGAGAACGACCTAACAGGGAAGCTAGATGTGACGCAATTATAGCTAGCAATTCGTTTAAAGAAGCAGATGGCACACATATAGGCACCATCACACTGGAACATTCAAGAATGGATCCTGTAACTCTGAAGTCTACTTGCCTTATCTCCAATGGTGAGAAAAAAAGTTCTCAAATATTTTCCTGGGATGATAAAAAAATTGAGATTCAAAGTACGGAGAATGGCAAAACCAGCAAAAAAGTTCGAAGCTTAGAGGAAGAGATCAAGAAAGAATAAATCTCCTTATCACTTCCCCCATCTCGGCAGTCCCCAAGCACTTACCCTCTCCCTGAAAAATATCTCTAGTTCTTGCACCTTCAAGTAAAGCTCTTGAAACGGCATTTTCAATACATTGTGCTTCTTCGTTAAGGTTAAATGAATATCTTAACATCATCGCTACTGAAAGAATTTGCCCGATGGGGTTAGCAATATTTTTTCCAGCTATATCAGGAGCGGAACCTCCTGGTGGTTCAAACATCCCAAAGCCTTCTTTATTCATGCTAGCAGAAGACAATAAACCTAATGACCCTGGAAGTACAGCTCCTGCATCAGAAAGAATATCACCAAACATATTAGAAGTAAGGATTACATCAAACTGAGATGGATGCTGAATTAACTGCATCGCACAGTTATCAACCAACATGTTCTCTAAAAGCACCTCTGGATATTCGGCGCTTATTTCCTTAACCACCTCACGCCATAACTTAGAACTTTCTAAAACATTTGCCTTATCTACACTAGTAACCTTTAGTCTCCTAGTTTTAGCAGCCTTAAAAGCAATGTGAGCAACAGAAGCAATCTGACTCTCTGTATATTCCGCTACATCAGTGGCAACTCTTTCACCAGAACGCTCAAACCTCCGCTTCTCACCAAAGTAAATATCCCCATTTAGTTCCCTAATAAAAAGAATATCTATCCCTTCACCAATAACACTGGTTTTTAATGGAGAAAGGTCTTTTAATTCTGGGAACACCCGAACAGGTCTAAAATTGGCGTTAAACTGAAATGCTTTTCTAATACCAA
>JBILFC010000083.1:0-10479 GCA_044351785.1 Bdellovibrionota bacterium | reverse complement strand
CTTATTCGTAATTTCGACCAAGATTCCAATCTCTGTCATTTTATTTAGAGCAGTTCTAGCCGTAGGACTAGTGATGTCTAAACCTTTTACCACTTGCTGCACAGAAACTTGAGGTAACTTCTTCATTAAATCAAATATTTTAATGCAAGTAAATCTAATTCTACCTAACTTTTCCAACTTTGCTAAATCGTCATCAAATAATTTATTAATAGCAATTGCATTCGCTGTCGCCTCTTTAGCAGAATGAGTAATTCCTTCCAGAAAGAACTCTAGCCAAGTTTCCCAATTTCCTCGAGTTCTAACTTCTTGTAAAAGAGAATAATACAGGTCCCTATTCTGTTTCAAATAGAGACTAAGATAAAGAATCGGTTCTTTTAAAATTTTGTAATCACAAAGAATTATAGTTATCAACAAACGTCCTAACCGCCCATTTCCATCTAAGAATGGATGAATTGATTCAAATTGCAAATGCAGAATACCTGCTTTTATAAGCGCAGGATAAGAATCCTCATGCATAAACTTTTCAAAATCAGAAAGGCAATCCATTAATTTATCCGGACCAGGCGGAACGTATAGCGCATTGCCAGGTCGAGTCCCTCCAATCCAGTTCTGTGATTTTCTAAACTCACCAGGTAATCTTTTTGCTCCCCTCGTGCCAGAAAGGAGAATTCCATGCGTTTCTTTTAGTAAACGTAAGGAAAGAGGGAAATCCTGTTTCAATTTATTTAATGCATATTCCAAAGCTATCACATAATTGGATACTTCTTCTACATCATCTAAAGATACCTCCGGCTTTTCATGTTGTTCAAAAAGAATTAGATCATTTAAAGAACTCTGAGTTCCCTCAATCTGAGAAGACAACAAAGCTTCCTTTCTTACGTACATGTAAATAAAAAGAATTCTATTTGGAATCGCACTGCTAATACTATTTAGTTCAGCAATCGCTAAAGTAGCTCTTTCTAAATATGGATACAGTGATTCTAATTCTAACTTAAAATTAGACATGAGCTTAGGAGGAATATACGCCTTATATCCCTCTCCAGGTACCTTAACCTCTATAAATTTACCTACTCTAGCATTCATAATAACTTTTCCTTAAGATGCTCACTAAGAAAAGATAGCATGATAACTTTTCTTAGTGAAGATTGCAAGGAAAAGATAAAACCTTGCCACAAAACGCATAAAAGGCGAAATTATTTAATGTTTTTAGTCGGTTAGGATGTAGAGTGAAGGCATGCCTCATAGGCGTGAAGTTAATTTTGCATTATTTTAGATAAACAGTTGTGATTATAGCTACTTAAGTGAATTTTGAATGCTATAAATATAAAGTTAAAACAAGCAACCCCGAGAATGCCAGACTTAATGTCGTTTGTTTTTTTAGCAAAGGCTGTGCCTTTGCTCTACACGTACATAAAATGTGAAAAGGGGCCAAGAACCGCATGAAAGGCTTGGGCTACAGGTTAATTTAGATATTTGATCTACCCGTAGAGGAAAGGCAAAGCCTTTACTCCTAACGCAAATAGACAAAGGCTACCATAAATAATGCAAAATTAACTTCACGCCTATGAGGCATGCCTTCACTCTACAGGCACATAGCGTAAATCCTTGGCGGTTAAAATCCCCCTAACAACAACCCCCATCCCCACATTTAGGAACCCCTAATTTATACTCTGAACTAAAGCAAGCATCACAATGTAATTCTCGTGCTGCGCCTACTGCTTTATACATTCCATCAATACTTAAGTATGCTAGGGTATCAGCTCCGATGTAATCTCTTACCTCATCATGAGAATGAGTTGCTGCAATCAATTCTTCCTGAGATGGGGTATCGATTCCATAATAACAAGAGTTAATAGTTGGTGGGCTTGAGATTCTAAAATGAATTTCTTTGGCTCCTGCCGCTCTAAGCATCGCTACTAGCTTTCTACTCGTAGTTCCTCTAACAACGGAATCATCGACCACAATAATTCTTTTCCCAGCTAAAACATCTGGGTTAGCATTTAACTTTACTTTAACCCCAAAGTCTCTAATTGATTGCTTAGGTTCGATAAAAGTTCTACCAACATAATGATTTCTAATTAAACCCATTTCCATAGGAAGACCTGCTTCCTGAGCATAGCCAATTGCAGCGGGAACTCCTGAATCAGGCACTGGGATTACAAGATCTGCCTCAATTCCGTGCTCTCTTGCAAGCTCTTTCCCCAGATTCTTTCTAACATTATAAACATTCTTTCCTTGAATAGAAGAATCTGGCCTTGCAAAATATACATATTCAAATACGCAGAATGCCTTTTCCTGGCCTCTTAAAGAATAATCTGAAGTTAGCTTACCCTCTTTAGAAATATGAAGAATCTCACCAGGCTCGATATCTCTTATAAACTCAGCTCCAACTAAATCAAAAGCACAAGTCTCTGATGCTACCATATAACCATCACCTAACTTGGCTAGAGATAGTGGCCTAATACCGTAAGGATCTCTCACCGCAATTAAAGACTTATGACTTAGAACTGCTAAAGAATAAGCACCCTTTACAGGCTTAAGAGCCTCTGCTACTCGCTCAAGTAAAGTATTCTGACGAGGAACCTTAGCAATTCTGTGAAGCACCACTTCCGTATCAGAACTAGATGTAAAAATAGATCCTGACTCCTCTAGCTCCTGACGTAGCTCAGTTGCATTAATCAAATTTCCGTTATGCGCTACCGCGAAGGAATTATGAGCGAAATTTGCTACAAAAGGTTGAAGATTAGCCCAGTCCTTAGAACCAAAAGTTGCATACCGAGTATGCCCAACCGCAGAAGAACCAGAAAGAGTAGATAAAGTCTCTGCTGAAAAGACATCGGCTACTAAGCCCATATTCTTATGAGCATACATAGTAGTTCCATCACTTGTTACAATACCAGCACCTTCCTGACCTCTATGTTGAAGAGCATAAAGACCAAGATAACAAAAATTAGAAGCCTCAGGTACGTTAATCAATCCTACGACAGCACACTCTTCGTGAAACTTATCGCTATCCAATGAATCATCATGATTAAGTACTGGTAGTTTACTCATACTGGCCTATCTATAGATTATATAATGAACTTTCTAAGTTATTACTTATTTCCCTCATTAGTATATACTTTAGGGTAGAAAAATCTATCTCTTGGGTAATTAAGTCACTACTATCATAGATTTTTTTAATAGTTATCGCTTTATCTCCAATATGTCCACAAGGAGCAAACCAGCTAAAAGGCTCCATATCCCCTTCCAGATACAAACTGGCCCCATGCCTGCTAATACCACCATCTAACCTCAGTCCAAGAGCTGCAAGCTTATAGGACTCCCTGGAAGCACCCTTAGGCACGCAATCAATCCAAAGACCTATCTTATCTTCATCTAGATAAGAAATAAGACCCAAGGAGCCTAAAGCTTTACTGATTGAAAGAAGAAATAAATCAATGAATTTTTTAACCCCAAGTCTTAGAACCTTAAGATTAATAATTGGATAAATCATTAGATGACCAGGACCATGATAAGTAGCCTGCCCTCCTCTATCGGACTGAACTATATCAAAACCTTTTTCCCTCCATACCTTAACTGGCAATTCCCCCTTAGAGAATCCCTTAAAATTCTTCCCTAATGATAAAGTTGGAGGATGCTCACAAAAAATAAGAAAATCTTCAGCACCATTTAAGACTTGAGGATGATAAAAGTTTATAGTTCTTTCAATTAAAGTATCTAGACTAATATGACCTAGATATAGAACTTGCACTTATTTATCTAGTTTAAGTGCTGCTAAGAATGCATCTTGAGGTATTCTAACCGATCCCACTTGCTTCATTCTCTTTTTACCTTCTTTTTGTTTCTCAAGAAGTTTTCTCTTACGACTAATATCTCCGCCGTAACACTTTGCGGTAACATTTTTGCGTAACGCTTTGACAGTTGAACGAGCAATGACCTTATTCCCGATAGCTGCCTGAATGGCGATCTCAAACATATGAGGATCAATAAGATCTTTCATCTTTTCAGTTAACTTACGTCCATAGTAAGGAGCATTTACTTTATGTACAATCGCACTTAAAGCATCAACAGGGTCGCCATTAATTTTCAATTCTATCTTTACTAAATCAGCTTCACGATAATCTTCAATTTCATAATCAAAAGATCCATAACCTTTAGTTAAAGACTTAAGGCGATCATAAAAATCAATGACGATTTCATTTAAAGGAAGATGATATTCTACTGTTACGCGATTACCAGAATGAAAATCTAAAGACTTTTGAGTCCCTCTCTTCTCTTCACACAGTGCAAGGACCGCGCCTAAATAATCTTTAACAATATGGATCGTACCAAGGACCATTGGCTCATACACGGCATCTACTTCGCCAAGATTAGGAAAATTTGCTGGATTATCTACATAAAGCGTTTTCCCTGACTTCGATAGAATCTTATACACAACCGTTGGTGCCGTTGTAACTAAGTCTAACTCAAACTCTCTTTCCAAACGCTCCTGAACTATCTCCATATGAAGAAGTCCAAGATAACCAACTCTGAAACCAAAACCTAAGGCAGTAGATGTCTCTGGTTCAAAACTCACAGCAGCATCATTAAGTTTAAGCTTATCTAAAGCATCTCTAAGAGGCTGATAATCATCTGGGTCTGTTGGATAAAGACCACTAAAAACAAAAGGCTTAACTTCTTCAAATCCCGGTAAGGCCTCAGCTGTTGGATTATGAAGATCAGTGATAGTATCACCAACTTTAGCATCCGCAATCGTCTTAATACCCGCAGAAAGAAAACCCACTTCGCCCGTAGCAAGTTCTTTTACTACACTTGGGAAAGGATTATAAACACCAATTGTATCCACTTCATGAACAGCGCCTGTCTGCATGAATTTAATCTTCGTGCCTTTCTTTAAGCTTCCATCAATAATTCTAACTTGAATTACAACACCCTGATAAGGATCGAACCAACTATCAAATAGAAGTGCCTTCAATGGCGCATTAGGATCACCCTTTGGAGGTGGAACGAGCTCAATGAGAGCCTCCATTAATTCTGGCACTCCCGTTCCAGTTTTACCACTTACGATTAAAGCGTTGGAAGCATCAAGCCCAATAATTTCTTCGATCTCTTGACGAACTCTCTCAGGCTCAGCATGAGGAAGATCTGCCTTATTTAATACTGGTACGATTTCAAGATCACCCGCAATAGCGGTATAAACGTGGGCCACGGTCTGAGCTTCAACGCCTTGCGATGCATCCACGACTAAAAGCGCACCTTCACATGCAGCTAAACTTCTTGAAACTTCATAGTGAAAGTCTACATGCCCCGGAGTGTCAATTAAGTTTATCTGATAAAGCTCACCATTCTTTTTAGACTTGTAAGATAACCTTACTGATCGAGACTTTACGGTAATTCCTCGCTCACGCTCAATATCCATACTATCAAGCATCTGATCTACTTTTTCTCTAGCAGTTACAGAACCAGTAACATCTAAGATTCTATCAGCAAGAGTAGACTTCCCATGATCAATATGGGCGATAATTGAGAAGTTTCTTATATGAGCTTGATCCATTACTATCTTATAAACCCTTAACCTTGGGCTTTATCAAGACGCTCTTTAAAGTTCTTTATTGTTGCTCTAAGGCCTTCTTCTAAAGTTACAGTTGGCTCCCAAGATAATTTTTCTTTCGCCAAAGAAATATCAGGCTTTCTTCTAGTTGGATCATCTTGAGGAAGTGGCTTAACAGCTATTGTAGAACTTGAACCAGTCATTTCTATAACCTGCTCTGCTAAGTCTTTTACAGTAAGCTCAACTGGATTACCTAGATTCACAGGACCTATAAAATTCTCAGAATTCATCATTGCCATAATACCTCTTGCGAGGTCATCTACGAAACAAAATGATCTAGTCTGAGATCCATCACCGTAAATAGTAAGTGGTTTCCCAGTTAAAGCTTGAATAATAAAGTTAGATACAACTCTACCATCGTCAAACAACATTCTAGGGCCATAAGTATTAAAGATACGAATAATCTTAGTATCAACCTTATTCTGTCTATGATAATCCATCATAAGAGTTTCAGCGACTCTCTTACCTTCATCATAACAACTTCTAATTCCTATGGGGTTCACATTACCCCAATAAGATTCCCTTTGAGGATGTTCTTTAGGATCACCATAAACTTCAGAAGTTGAAGCAAGTAAGATTCTAGCACCAACACGCTTAGCTAAGCCTAGCATGTTAATAGTGCCCATCACACTTGTTTTTAAAGTTTTAACTGGATTATGCTGATAATGTACCGGTGAAGCTGGACATGCCATGTGATAAATCTGATCCACTTCTAAAAGAATAGGCTCAATAACATCGTGGCGAATAAGCTCAAATTTAGGATTACCTAAAAGATGAGCAACATTAGATCTTCTACCTGTAAAAAAGTTATCTAAACAAACAACTTCATTCCCTTCAGATAAAAGAGACTCACAAAGATGTGACCCAATAAACCCTGCCCCACCTGTAATTAAAATACGCTTCATTATGCTCCCGCCACTTGTCTACCAATAGAATAATAAGTAAAGCCTAATCTAGACATCTTAGCTGGCTCAAAAAGATTTCTTCCGTCAAAGATAACTGGTGTTTTTAAACACTGTGTCATCTTAGTAAAGTTAGGTCTTCTAAATTCATTCCATTCAGTTACAATTAATACTGCGTCTGCACCATTTAACGCATCATAACTTGTTTCACAAAATTTTACTGGAGACCCTTGTGATTGGAACATCTTCCTAGCAACTTCCATAGCTTCTGGATCATAAGCTTGAACGTTAGCACCCATCTTCAACAAGTCAGCGATCAAAGTTAAGCTTGGCGCTTCTCTCATATCATCAGTCTTAGGTTTAAATGCTAGACCCCAAATTGCGAAAGTCTTACCTTTAACGCCAGCTTCTCCAAAATGAGAAATCACTTTAGCAGTTAATCTCTTCTTCTGCTCATTATTTGCATAATCAACAGCTTTAATAACACTCATATCAACATCGTGTTCATGACCCGTTCTAATCAAAGCTCTAACGTCTTTAGGAAAACAAGATCCACCGTATCCAACTCCTGGGAATAAAAAGCTTGGACCAATTCTCTCATCAGTTCCAACTCCCTTTCTTACTTGAGATACGTCTGCACCAACACTTTCACATAAATTTGCAATTTCATTCATGAAAGTGATCTTGGTTGCTAATAGAGAGTTTGCAGCATATTTAGTGACTTCTGCACTTCTATTATCCATTACCAAAATAGGATTATCTGTTCTAACAAATGGTGAGTATAACTCTCTCATTACTTCAGCAGCTTCAACGCTAGTAGTGCCTATTACCACTCGATCTGGCTTCATGAAGTCTTCGATCGCGGAACCTTCTTTTAAGAATTCTGGATTAGATACAACGTCAAAAGGCAAAGTTGTATATTTTGCAATTTCTTGACTCACTAAATCAGCCGTTCCAACTGGCACGGTAGATTTGTTAACTACAATCTTAGGACCGTTCATGCACTTACCAATTTGTTCGGCAACTTGAAGAACGTATTTTAAATCAGCTGACCCATCAGTATCCTGAGGAGTTCCAACTGCGATAAAAATCACTTCAGAACCTTGGATGCACTGTACTATGTCTGTTGTGAAATGAAGTCTTCCAGCTTCGGCATTAGCTTCGATCATCTGCTCTAAACCAGGCTCGTAAATTGGAATCTGGCCCTTATTAAGCATTGCGATCTTTTCTTCATTAACATCTGCGCATACAACATCGTTTCCGCTTTCAGCGAAACATGTTCCTGCGACTAAACCAACGTAGCCTGATCCGATTACACCAACGTTCATTTGAAATCCTAGAAATTTTAAAATGCATTAAAAATAATTGGCCATGTTCTACTAAATTAAAGGCCAATTAAAAAGGTCTGTAAGCAATTTTAATAGAAATAATAAAAGACTAAAGGCATGTCTTTATTGCGAATTATTTAATAAGCGTTCTTATTACGAAATCCCTTGAGAATAGTCATACTTAATATTTTCAAATCTAAAGAAAGCGACCAATTTTCAATATAAAATAAATCATGCTCAATACGTTTCTCAATTGATGTATTGCCTCGCCAGCCATTAACCTGAGCCCAACCAGTCATCCCTGCCTGAACCTTATGCCTTAACATATACTTAGGCACCCTTTGCCTAAATTCTCTAATAAACACCGGTCTCTCTGGCCTAGGTCCAACTAAAGACATATTTCCTAAAATGACATTCGCTAACTGTGGAAGCTCGTCAAGACTCCAACTTCTAAGAAATCCACCAATTGGAGTTACTCTAGCATCTTTAGGTTTAGCAAACTGAGCACCATCCTTTTCAGCATCAATCCGCATGGTTCTAAATTTAATTATATTAAATGACTTCCCATCTAAGCCTACCCGTTCCTGAGTAAAAAATAATGGCCCTGGAGAGGTTAGCTTAACAAGTACCGCTATAAAAATCATCAATGGAGTAAAAATCACAAAGAATATTGTACCCAAAACAACATCCAATACTCTCTTAAATATTCTATTGACTCCATCAAGTGGAGTTGAAGCTAGACTCACTACAGGTAAACCATTAAATTCTTCAATTTCAGATCCAAGTTGTATAAACTGATGGATATCTGGAACAAGCTTAACATCTATTACAGTATCAGCTAGCATGCTTACTACAGATTCTAACATGTCATGATCACTTAATGGTAATGCCACTATTATCTGGTCAATCCCACCTCGCTCTATAATTTCCGCTAAATCACTATAAACTCCGATAACAGGAGCGACTAATGGTCCTTGAAAATCATCTCTGTATTCTGAAATTTTATTAAGAGCAGAAGATTGACGACTAACTAAGGGTAATGCTCTTCTATCTTCATGGGTCCTACTTAAAAATCCAACTAATTCAATTCCAAACTCTTTATTAGAGAGCATACTAGCTCCGATAGACTGCGCTAAAGGACCAGCTCCAACAATTAAAGCATATCTAAGATTAAATCCTTTCTTCCTAAGGCGTCTGAAAAATATCCGAATACTAACACGAGAAAATATTGCTAAGGTTGTTTGTAATCCCCAAAAAATAAGGAATACCAAACGAGATAAAGGAACTGATTTTTCTTTAAAAAGATAAGTAGCGGCCATTAACAATATGACCGCAAGGGCATTGGCTTTAATTAGATTAAAAATTTCCCGTAACTGACCTTGTCCCCTAGTCGGCTTATATAGCCCAGATTTTCTATAAATAGTAATCCATATCAACCAAACAAAGATTAACATTGGTAAGTAATCTCTAAGAGGCGGTACTCCTTTATCAATAGGCAAAACACCGAGAGAAAACCTTATCCAATAAGATACAATCCAAGAAAAAGTGACGGCTACCATATCCGTCATAACAAATAGATGTTCAAAAATTTGTGAGTGTTTTTTTAACATTTAATTTAAACTTGCGTTCACAACATCCATTATTTCTTTTTTAAATCTGTCTAAAGAAAATCTATGTGCATTTTCCTTGCAAAATTTTCTATCTAACAGACTCTCCTTTCTTAAAAAATCCTGCATAGATATCTTAAGCGATTCGGTATCAAGTTTTTTAAAACTTACGCCCGTCCATCTCTCACCCTCAATCTGAGTCTCTGCTAAGCCCCCCTTACCATAAAATATAACAGGGGTCCCATGGGAATTAGCTTCTAATGGGACTATACCAAAATCCTCTTCAGCACAGAAGATCAATGCTTTAGCCCCAAGATAAAGTTCAATTAAGCTTTGATCACTTACCTGGCCCAAAAATTCTATTGAGGGTCCGCCTATTTTACTTAAATATGATAAATCAGGGCCAGATCCTACTACCTTTAAGGGTAAATTCAACTCTGTGCAGGCCTGAACTGCTAAATGAGTATTTTTATAGGGAACAAGCGCATTTACCACTAAAAAGTATTCTCTAGGAGTTTCTAAGTCAAAACTTTCATTTTGAGTGAGAATGACTGGTGGATAAACTAACAAGGAATCTCTACCATAATATCTATTTACTCTTTTAACCACGTAATCAGATATTGAAACAAAAGTATCTACACCCTTAGATCCTAACTTATCCCACACACTAGCTAGATATCTTGGAAAAGCTAAGAGCTTCTCATACCATGCTCCGCGCACATAATTCTCAAACTGATCCCAAACATATCTTACTGGTGTCAAACAATAGCAAACATGCTTGAGCCCTTTCGGTATTAAAACATTCTTTACTCCACAATGACTAATACTAATTACTAATTGAAAAGGATTCTCCTTATGTCTTCTATTTAAAGAATAGGACATCCAAAGTATAAAAAAAGGAACGAAAGGGATAAACAACCTATGCCTTTTCGTTAAAAAACTAGCTCTACCTAATAAAGAAGAGTGTATCTTAACTTTAGGTAGTTTTTCGGAGGTTAACTTTTCAGAATGAAACATTGTAAAAATCT
>JBILFC010000147.1:0-7376 GCA_044351785.1 Bdellovibrionota bacterium | reverse complement strand
AGATATCAAACTTTTTATAGCCAATCACATTAACTTACAAGAGAAGTTAGTGAACAACGATACCCCCTAGATCTCCCCAAGCCTTCTCAACTCCCAAAAACATTTAGCGGTTGCCTTTATATCCACAAAGGCATTATGGGCCTCTTCAAATCCAGTTTCAAAGAGCTTATAGTGTAGCTCAGAAAGTTATAGTTACCACTTACCATTAATCCCAGTATCATGGTTCGTGCCATAACTTGATAATTAGATAAGGGAGTCTTTAAGGGTTTATACTTTGGAAAATATAGTAAGAAAATATCGGATCCCTAGGTACACTTTATCGATACACCTAAAAGGTACAAGAGTGGCATCGGGCTTACTTAAGTTCCGATAATTAAAGAGGTTACATTTTATTGGTCAAAGTTCTCTGCTTCTTTTCATAATATTCATATGTGGAAGGGCTTTTAAGGTCAAATGTTTCACTTAGATCTTTGAAATTCAAATCAGGGTAAAATTTACGGCTAGTCTGATTCTAAGGCTTTTTCGCTCACTCCAACCCACTTTAGAAATTCTTAAAATCAGGCCGGCCCTCTGACAGGTAGTGAAAGGGTTTTGAAAAGGTTCTGATGGAAAAGTTTACTCGTAGTAGGGGAAACAAATGTCACAGTTACAACTGGTAAAATTCGTAGGTCCTTCCGAAGTTCAGGGTCTGATTGCAGCATCTGGATTAGCCAAGATTGTCCAAAAGGCACTTCAGGTAAGTTGCTTACTAACAAATAACGGTCTCTTCTTTGTAGGCCAGCCGAAAGACATGGGCAAAGTGCTTTGGGCGCTCAGCTCAGATGATGAGCTTGTTTGGGAAATGCAAAAGGACAATCCGATCTCTCGACATACTGCTGTTTCGGCGTTGGTCTCATCTCCGCCCGCAGATAATCAGTTGATTGAACAGTTGCCTGACTATGCGCAAAAGATGTTCCAATAACGGTGCAAGCTGATATCCCCGCCGATCCTCTACCTGTCGAGCTTCAATGCTTAAGTGGAGGGTCGGTTTGATTTTTTAAAAGGATATTTTATATAAGTTACTGGAGAGTAGCTCAGTTATTAGCGTATCATCAAATTCACAATGCTCAGGTTACTATAGCCCCTAAGAAATCACCTAAATCTAAACCAAGAGATGTTGCATTCTGCATATCAAAATAATGGCCTGTACATTTATAGTTAGAAGGCAATTACAAAGTAGTAGTAGGTGCAACTGCAAAAAACCCTTTTCAGTTCGCCTTTGAAAAAAACTCTTGAACTCAATAAATGTAGTTCCTATGAACCGATGATACATAGCCTCAATAAAGAAAGATAACGACTTCTTCAAACTCAACAAATATTTAGCTAAGGCCTTTCTATCAACCTCAGGAAGATCCGCCTGAACAACCATCATCTACAGCTGCTAGAATCTTGCTTAACAGTATGTCCTTCTGCTACTGCTACAACCACTCCAGACTTTCCACCACAAATACGATTCCCTGAAAGCTCAAAATTATTCTTATAGTTCCATCTTTGAACAAATGGGGCACGTTCCGTTATACTTGAGGAAAGATAAATTCCCGCACCACTATTACTAATTTTATTATTTTCCAAACAAGATGTACTTACGCTATCTATGCTTATTGCTGTTCCTTTCACCTTATTAAAATTATTAGCGGAAATATTTAGAATAAACTCTTCATTATTATTCCATACATTCGAAAATTTCATACCATCCTTACCACCAGAAAAGTCATTTCCCCTTATCATACCTCCTTTCCCCTCTCCGAGAATCCCTGCTTCAACATTATCTTTAAATATATTATCTTCTATAACAGATCCGCAATTCACAGTTGCACTTAAACCAATTCCATTTTCGCTGAATTTATTACCTCTTATAGTGTATATCGGAACATCGCCAAGGAATGATAATCCAGCATCTCCATTCTTATTAAAAGTATTATCTAAAATACAAGTGTTCTGTGAGCCCGAAACGTCAAGTCCACTAACGCTATTATTACTAAAATTACTATTTTTAACCGTAATAGAATCCACCGCATGCCCAGCGTCTAACCCAATATTGTTCTCTACCGCCTTGACATTTTCAACTAATATATTCAAGTCCCTATCCGCAAGATCATAACCTTCCGCCCTTATTCCAGCTTCCCAATTTTTGAAGGTACAATTTTTAATCGTGATATTTTTACCAGTTACTAAAATTCCATTTCCTATATTGTAGTCATAATAGCGATGCCCATCGAAAGAATCAAGACCAACAATCGAATGACCCATACAATTAAATGTTTTATTTGGATTATTAATTTTAATGCAAGACTCAGGATCAGTACCAAAACCAGCCTTCATATTATACATATTAGTCTTCATATCATAGATATTAAGTTTATTAGAAGTTATATTAGCTGTAAGTTCCACTACATCGCATGCATAGTTCTTTAAGGCTTGGGTACACTCGCCACAGGAGCTACAACTACATTTCCTATTGGAACTGGAAGATTTTCCAGTAGTACAATAATCAGGTTTCTGCCCCACAGGAGGTCTCGGACACAAATTATTTTCAGGACAAAATTTTGCAGAACTTGTAGGAACAGGTGTCGCTGTGCGCGTTGCTGTCCTTGTTGCTGTTCGAGTTGCTGTCCTCGTTACTGTTGCTGTCCTTGTTGCCGTGCGCGTTGCTGTCCTCGTTGCTGTTACAGTAGGAGTCGGGGTCGGTGTACTTGTAGCTGTTGCTGTTACAGTAGCGGTAGGAGTTGGAGACTGTTCCTCGGCTTCACTATCATCTTCAGGATTGCCTATATCATCTGCCTGGTCCGCAGCTACATATGCAGTTATAAATAGTGACAGTAAAAGAGCTATAAGTGCTTTATGCATGACATTCGAAGAATATATACCCTATAAAAACAGCTAGGTTCTAAATTCGACAAAATAATCTGATAACTTTAATGCATAACTCACACTGATGGCCATCACCTGCATAACAAGTTAAATTAACTTAGTAATGTCTTCATGTTCCAAGATAACAGAACAAATAATTCCAATCGCTTACACATGCCATCTGCTCAGAGAGGCAATCAAGGCCCTACACGCGACGAACGATTTCTAGAGACCCAAACAGAAACCAGGCAATTCGCCGATGAATTAAAAAGCCATCTAGTATTTGAAAATAACAAATTTAGAAGAGATAACAATGCTATTCTAAGAGATACCCCCGATAAAGCAATCGTTACTGGCTTACTTGTATCGACTAAGGAACCTTCCGTATCTATTCCAATTGCCTTTCCAGTAGAAAGCCTAACATCGAGATCAAGTGCTGTTTTTAGTCTTTATGAAGGCGAAAGTCGAAAATTAACAAGTAACATAACCTTCGAGTTTAAAGCCACCGAAAAACTTACCCCTGAAGACCTTAAGTCTGTAAACATCAATCCTGAGACAGCTATAGTCAAGGACCTCTACATGAAAGGTAATGAACTTATTGTTAATAGGCCTACCCACCTAAGACAGCCGGAAGAGTATGAACTAGATAATACCCTCTCACAAGGTGGATATGTTTTTATAAACAATGGCACAGCGAAGTACACAGATCCAAAAACAGGCAAAGAAAGCATACTCAATCTTCGCGACTGTCGTCTATATAAGCCACAGATACATAGCTTAACAAAAGAAAACTAATTACTATTTCTTTAAGCTAACCACATATTTAGCCAAGGCCTTTCTATCCGCTTCAGGAAGATCAGCTCTTGCAGCCATCATCATACTTCCACCGTACTTAGCAGCACCATTAGTCACGATATTGTAAATATCAGCTTCAGTTCCAGCCTTGCCATCACCGTCCGTATCGTACTTAAAAACTCCAGCTTGGAAGCTAGCAGGCTTAGGATTTAAAGCTGCTGCTGCTGCCCCATCCCCTGCGCCTAAAACGCCATGACAACTAGAACAAGCTCCCATCCCGTTATATACTTCCTTCCCTTTTGCTAAATCATCTGCCTGAGCATTCAAAGAAACAAGTAAAGTAAGTAAAGGTAAAAGAGTTTTATTCATTTTCATAATTTGTCCTAAATTGAGAATACTATTAGCTACTTATACTACTCTAAAGAAAGCTTGCAAATTATTGTTTAAAAATTTCATCTATTAAAAGCTACATTTTAATACTATCTATTCACAACGTTTTTGAGCTAGGAAAGCTTAAACATATTTAATAACCCTAAGGATGGGGCGTAAGTGTATGAAAAGAGGATTTTTTGTTATAGTTTTATCATTAAGCGCAATTATAGTGCGACCTTTTGTCGCGCTCGCTGAAACGGATACGAGCTACGATGCGTATGAGCGCAAAGAAAAAGTTAGAGAACTTTGCGAAAGGCAACCTAATCTCCCTAAATGTGAGAAATTTTTAGATTCAGAATATAGACGCTATAGCGATCTAGAAAAAGATTCTGATGCAAATAAGGAACTTGAAGAAATTAAGTTAGAGCAACTTAATCAAAGAGAAGCACAGAACGAACTATATTCATTCTGCAAAGAAGAACCAGATGCTCCAAGATGTCAAAAATTAAAGAGCAGACCAGGCCTTAAGCATTCTTTCAGAACAAGTCGCAGGTAAATTTAAATTACCGTAATCATAATCTAGTCTAAATAACGACATGACAACTCTCTTTTCAAATAGGGTTTTCATGTCGTCTGGTAAATTAGGTTCATGCTCTAATTCCTCTACGAAAGAAGAATGAAAACCGGAAAATTTATGTTTAAATAAGTTCTTACCAACTTTTTCAAACATCGGTGCCAACCTATTATTAGTAGGACTAGCAAGAACTGGAGGTAACTCCTCTTGCAACTCATAATGAGAATTTAAAGAACAATAGTGAGCTACTGCATTACTTCCGGAAAGAATCCCCGCATCAATTACAGCCTTAGAAGCTTTTAATAAATATTTATTAATCGAATCAAAGGTAGTCTGATATCTTCCCAAGACTTCATAGTCTCTAACATTCCAGGCGTTCTTCATCTCAGGATTTACTAACATAGAAAACGCAATACCAGGAATGCCGTGCAGAGCTGCGAACTTCGCGCCATTTAATGTTCCAGATCCATGAACAAAGGCCACGCCCGTATTCATCCCTGCATTCAATCCACTAATAACAATATCGGGTTTCGTTTCAATAAGGCCAGAAAACGCTAAAGA
The DNA here is from genome assembly GCA_044351785.1 of Bdellovibrionota bacterium. Classification (GTDB taxonomy): domain Bacteria; phylum Bdellovibrionota_C; class UBA2361; order SZUA-149; family DAOLCO01; genus JAIYCX01. Next base: position 2,185 of record JBILFC010000147.1, on the reverse strand, counting down.
TACACAATCAGCAGGAGTTCCATCTGCTACAAATACCCGCATACCTTCAAAAGTAGTTTCATTACAAGAAATTGTAACATCCCTTGTAATCGCACTACCAATCCAACTCTTTTCAAATGCAGGAACTACCGCATTAATTTCAGAAATCCATGAAGCCTTTTTAGCCTCTCTCAGAAGAGATGTAACTAAAGGACATTCAATACCATCATCATTTACAAAAAGTACTTTCATCAATACTTAAAAATTATTTTTTAGTCTCTTCTGAAATTGTAGGGAAGAAATTATCAGTCCAAGCCTTAGTTGCTCCCTTCTGACCTTGATAGTTACCGACCTTACCCTCTCCATAAGCGACTTCTGGAGGACTTTCCATCTGGAAGAAAACTATCTGCGCTACTCGCATCCCCTTTTTCAGTTTCCTTGGGTAAGGTCCAAGATTCTGAAGTTCAAGCGTTACCTGACCTGTAAAATTACAATCTATCCATCCACTAAGACTATGATTAAGCCATAATCTACCAAGAGAGCTTTTTAACTTTAAATCACCCACTACATCTCGGGGCATTTTTATATCTTCACTAGTAGTCGCCAATACCACTTCCCCTGGAAATAACACTATTTCCTCCGCCATAAATTCCTCTGGCTCCCTTGTAGGACAAATCCAATGATCCCCTAAGGTGAGATCATAACTAGCAGGATTTACATGTTCTACGAAAAAGGGCTTACTTCCCCCCTCTTCTCCCCATTTTCTGATCCAATGGTCTGGCTTTACCATAATTTTTAGGCTCCAAATGACTCAAATTTAAATTTCATCAATAATCTTAATATCTTAACGGACTCAGACTAGATAAATAATTCTAACTCTTTTTATTTTAACCGCATCTTAATTGAATGAAATAAAAAGTCGAGTGGACGCACCCTCAAGTTTAAATAATGAGCTATTCAGAAGTTAGCATAGAACCATCCAATCAAAGAAGCTTGGTAGCAAGAAAACTACCGGAGCAAATTCTCTTAGTGGAAGACGATAAAGCACATGCTCAACTAATTAGTCGCGCGGTAAAGGGTTTAAACGTTAAAATTCATCACGTAGATTCGATTGATAAGGCAAAAGATTTCTTAGAACTTCATGCTGTAGATCTAGTATTAACTGACTTAAACCTCGTTACCCATTCAGGACTTGAGCTAGTAAAAGACCTTTCAACTAACAACAATGAAATTCCAGTAGTGGTACTTACTAGCTCATCTAATCTAGACGATGCAGTAAAAGCAATGAGAGAAGGTGCATGGGACTACCTCACAAAGCAATTTACCGCATCGTTTCCACAGCAGCTTGAACTAGTACTAGGTAGAGCCTGGATAAGGGCAACAGAAAAGCAAAAGGAAAAAGAAGCGGCAGAAGAAAGAAATGCCTTCTGGTTAGCCACTACATTAGCTGAAGATGGAGTAGCCATATTAAGCTCTAGAGGTGATTTACTTTTTAACAATCCAGCCTTTAATGATTTCTTAACATACCTCAAAGAAGGGCACGAGGATCAACTAGGTGAAAACCCATCGATTACAGCCTTGATTGCTCAGCATGATTTTCAATTATCTCAAGGTTTTTTTAGTCAAATAGTTGTTGGAGATGAGTCATTATGGAGTTCAGAATTAAAAACCAAAAACTCTAAACATCAATACTTTTCACTAAGACTTAGTACTATCGTTAAAAAAGAAGGCTTAGATGCAGAGGATGATAGCCTAAGATATCATATATTATGGGTTAAAGATCTAACAAGTATTAGACTAAGCACTGAGCGAGAAAGAAATATTTTAGCTACAACAACGCATGACTTAAAAGGTCCGCTTGGAGCGATACTTACAAGTACTGAACTAATGCTTGAAGAGTCCCCTGATGAATCAACAGAAAAAATGCTATTTAGAGTAGCTTCTTGTGCAAGAACATGCGTAAGCCTAGTAGACGAACTTTTAAGCGCTAGAAGACTTGAAGATGGCGTAATAGCTATATCAAGAGACTGGATAGATGCTCATGACGTAGCTGCTGATGTATTTGATGACTTCATTCCAGTTGCAAAAGCGAAGAATATTAACTTTCTATTTGTAAAACCAGATAAGGAAATTAAGCTCTTTGCTGATAGACTTTCCCTACATAGGATAATATCAAACTTAGTTGGCAATGCTCTTAAATTTACCC
>JBILFC010000324.1:0-3143 GCA_044351785.1 Bdellovibrionota bacterium | reverse complement strand
ACGGAGAAGTTGTTCTTGAACTAGAAGCCGTTAAAGAAGGAGTAGATATCAAAATTAGTGACACCGGAGCAGGAATTCCATTAGAGAAGCAAGCGAAGCTCTATGACATGTTTACTAGGTCTAAAGAACACTCCCAAGTCGAAGGCACTGGCCTAGGTCTTTATATTACTAAAGAGCTAGTGGACCTCCATGGTGGTAAGATCGTACTTAAGAGCAAACCTGGACAAGGTACAAGCTTTTTAATTTCCCTAAGAAATCCATAGGTTATTCACCTAACTCCCTCGCCTTATAGCTAAAATTATTTGCTTGTGATATAGAGCAAACAATTGGCACATAAAAATTTATGACTATAATTACTAAAAAACTTAGTGAACTTGAGGTTGGCGAAGAGGCGACGATAGAGGCCCTTTGTACCGATCATTTAGAACTTAGAATTAAACTTCAGACCTTTGGACTACTTAAAGGAACTAAGGTGGAAGTTAAAAGCATAGCTCCTTTTGGTGACCCTATTACTATTCTAGTCCGAGGCTTTACGCTCTCACTTAGGAAGTCTGAAGCTGATGCACTAACTGTAAGCTACCTCATTCCAGAACTCATCAAGGAATCGCACTCACTTGAAACAAATCTCCAAATCCCCTAATCAAATTACCTGCTCCCCACTTAGGGTTGTAATAGCTGGAAATCCCAATAGCGGAAAAACTACTTTATTTAATGCCCTCACCGGCCTCAGATACAAAGTTGGTAACTACCCTGGTGTTACGGTAGAACGAAAAATTGGCTCCATAGAACTTTCAAAAGAAGATAGAGCGCTTCTAGTAGATGTCCCTGGAATCTATACCCTATCTAACTTTTCTGAAGATGAACAAGTTGCAACTAGAATTCTCTTTGGGTCCTTCCCAGGAGAATCAGCCCCGGATGCTATAATCGCAGTTATAGACTGCACAAACTTAGAAAGGAATCTTTACTTTCTCTCTCAACTAATTGACTTTGGTTATCCTCTAGTTGTTGCACTAAGCATGGGCGACCTCGCCGAAAAAAAGGGCATTCAAATTCACTCAGAACTTCTTTCAAAAGAATTAGATCTTCCAGTAGTTCCAGTAAATGCAAACCTTGGACATGGCCTAGAAGAACTTAAATCAACTCTATTAAAAACAGTTAAAACGCCACATCTTTCTACAAAAAAGTTCTACTGGTGTAGAGAACATCCAGATGTGTTGAATAAAATCAGCGAACTAGGAGTTAAAGTTCTAAGTCTAAAACCTTCTCTACCAGAATGTACCGCTCCCCTACTAGGTCTAGGTCTGATCTCAGATAGCTTATTTACAAAGTCTGAATCATTAAAAGCTGAGATCCTATCGACAAAGGCAACTATAACTAGTGAAGGACTGGATCCGATAAGCTTTGAACCGACTCTCAGATACCTATGGGTTAATAAAGTATTTACTCGCTCTAGCCACATCAGACAACCAACTAGCAGGCTGTCTGAGCAAATTGACTGGTTTTTAACTAACAGAGTTACAGGGCTGATTGCTTTTTTTGGACTAATGGCAATTCTTTTTCAATCAATTTTTCTATGGGCTGAAGCCCCAATGGAGTTAATAAACTCTGCTATAAGTTTAAGCTCCAACTTTCTATCTAAGCTTTTACCGGAAGGAAGTCTTGTTAGCAGTCTACTGGTAGATGGTATAGTTGCTGGTGTTGGAAATGTCCTTGTATTCATCCCGCAAATTGCCATACTATTTTTCTTACTAGGCTTACTTGAAGATAGCGGATACCTAGCTAGAGCCGCATATGTGATGGACCGTGTAATGAGACCTTTCGGACTTCAAGGAAGATCTTTTATTCCACTTCTTAGCTCATTCGCTTGCGCTATTCCGGGCATACTTTCCACTAGAACCATCGCTTCTAAGTCAGATAGGCTTGCTACGATTTTAATTGCACCACTCATGAGCTGTAGCGCGAGGCTTCCAGTTTATTCAGTTTTAATATCAGCTTGCATCCCCAGTACCCTTACGTATTTCGGAATGTCACTTCAAGGCATTACTCTTCTAGGAATGTACTTATTAGGAGTTGTTGTAGCTGGAATTGTTTCATTCATTTTAAAGCTCACGATCCTAAAAGGGGATCCAGCTTTATTTTTAATGGAGATGCCGCCGCTAAGAATACCTTCTCTAAGAACGGTTTACTTTGATGTATATGATAGAGTGAGATCTTTTATAAAAAATGCTGGCACTATGATTCTTGCTTGTTCGGTAGTACTTTGGTTCTTAGCAAGTTTCCCTAAACCTCCAGAAAATTATTCAGAATTACCTGTAAGATATAGTATCGCAGGTCGCCTTGGGGGTGCCTTAGAACCTTTAATAAAACCCTTGGGGTTTAACTGGGAGATCGGAGTAAGTCTAATTGCATCTTTTGCTGCGAGAGAGGTCTTTATCTCCTCTCTCGCTACTATCTATCAGCTTGAATCAGACGAAGATCAAGGCTCTTTAATTAACGCCTTAAAAGTTAGGAATGAAAATGGCACTTTTAGTACAAAAACTGCTGTTTCATTGATGGTATTTTATGTATTTGCATGCCAGTGCATGTCCACACTTGCCGTAACAAGAAGAGAGACTGGTTCTTGGGGCTGGGTAGGGCTTATGTTTGGATACATGACAGTTCTCGCGTGGGGCATGTCTTATTTATTTTATAATTTCATTCTTTAAACTTAGCCGATGAGACTGCGACACCTATCTGTTCAGTTGGTTGTTCTTATCGTTTCTTTGTTTGCTCTTTTTTATATTCTTAATTGCAAAGATTGTAGATTTAACCCACCTAAAGAAGATTCAATTACAATTGAGAATCTTCGGTTCGGACCTATTAAAGTTTATGGTTCGAAAAATACAGATGGAAAGTTAATTCTGTATTTAAGGAATTCTGTATCTGAAAAAAAATCTGAATTTATAGATACTATTTTAAAAAATGGAACCGTAGTAGCCGAAGTAAATTTCAAGACTTACTCAGAACTAGCGAAAAATGAAGGGCTTCAAATTAACAACAACTGTTATGAGTGTGCTGGAGAATTAACCCGCCTATCCCAAGTCATACAAAACAGACTCAAGATGACGAAACTAGACAAAGCATTAATAGTTTCTGAGGGTGAT
>JBILFC010000350.1:0-2848 GCA_044351785.1 Bdellovibrionota bacterium | reverse complement strand
AATCTGCCCTCTTTCTAGTCCTCGTACTTCTGCTGCTAAAAGTTGCAGATATAACTTTAATAAATCTCCCTTACCTTGATCTAAGATGTTTCTAACTTCTTTTTCATCTCTATTTATTCTTAGCGTATCAGGGTCCTCCCCTTCTGGAAGAAATATAGGTATGACTTCAATCCCAGAGTTTATAAAAGCCTGAAATGACCTACTTAACGCCATTCTACCTGCTTTATCACCGTCAAATACGAGATATGCTCGTTTAACTATCCTAGATAATATTTTCGCATGATCATCTGTTAAAGCAGTGCCGCATACTGCCAATGTATTTTCAATCCCTAACTGTGAAAAAGCAATTACATCTATATAGCCTTCAACAATAAAAACTTCTTTCTGTTTCTGACATGCTAGAAACCCTGGCCCCATACCATAAAATGAACGCCTCTTCTCAAAGATACTTGTTTCTGGTGAATTAATGTACTTAGGATTGTCTGGATGATCGGTCAATGCACGGCCTCCAAATGCTTGTACACTATGATCACTTCTCGTAATTGGGAACATTATTCTATCCCAGAATAAATCTGATAATCTTCCCCCTTCTCTCTGTCTAAGAAGTCCTACTTCTAAAAGTCCCTCCTCTGTTTCCTTCTTGCTGAGCCCATGGGAAGTACTTAGAATTTTATACATGGCATCAACTAGACCACCACTTTTCTTAACAGCAAGGCCGATATGAAATCTTTTAGCGACTTCGGTACTAATCAGTCGCTTTTCAAGAAAGGGCTTTGAAATGGAGGGACTATTCCAAAAGCTATCCTCATAGAAGTTTTGTGCTTCTGAAAGGATTTTTTTAAGATGATTTCTCTTTTGTAAGTTCTTAGTCTCAGAAGGCGAACTAGCTGGAAGGGATATGCCTGCCTTATTTGCCAAGAAACGAACGGCTTCAGGGAAAGTTAATCCCCTTGTCTCCATGACAAATGTAAATGTGTTCCCCTTCTTCCCACAACCAAAACAATAATATAGACCTTCTTCTTCATTTATGTGGTATGAAGGTGTTTTCTCTGAATGAAACGGACAAAAACATACATGCTTCCTTCCGGATACCTTAACTTCTGTGCGTTCTCCGATCAGTGAAACTAAACTAGTGGCATTTTTTACTTTATCTACAATGCTTTCTGAATAAATAATACTGCTCACTAGTGCCTAAAATTAATCCAAATCAGTTATTGCTTTTAACGTACTAAATCCAAGCTCTGTTTTCCCAGCTAGAATAATCAATAGCTCTCCCCTATCTTCTAGATTAAATTTAGCAGATTGTATTCCCCCATTAGAAGACTCAACTCTAACTGTCTTTATTCCAAATGGTATCTCCACTGAATCACTTAAAACTCCATAAGCAGACTGAATATTACTTTGTGTCAGTCCATCAGACACTGAACACCTAGCACTATTAGAACCAATAAGAGCATTAACAAATCTGACTCTACCAAAACCCTTTTCAGGCCTTAAAATTGGTTCTGATAGGAGCTCAATATCCAGCGCACTATCGTCTCCTTCTCCTAAGACTAGAATTGTATATTCTAAGTTATTTTCAGGTTGAAAATTAATCTGTCTAATTCTTTCATTGACCCTAGCTCCACGCGTTACATTTAGTAAAGATGGACTAACTGTAACTGGTGTGTATTCAGCTTGTTCTAAATAGTTAGACTTAGATAGAAATAACTCATTCTGGAATAATCCTAGTGGCACAGAATCAATTGAAGCATTAACTATTCTTACGCCCGTCTTACTAGTTCTACCTGAAGGTCCACTATCTGAATCTCCCCCTCCTCCACTAGAACATGAAACCAAAAATAAAATTAATACTAGGCAAACCTTATGAGATCTAAGTAGATTATTACGCATGCTTAAAATAGGAAATTTAAGTTATTATTCAGAACTACAACTTTAGAACAGCCTGATTAAATGTGCAATCACGCAAGCCGTCTATCTCTAATAATTATTATCTGGTATGTAGCCAGTTTCATTATGAAGCAAAGCAAAAATTTAATATTTCTACTAGTTTTTACCTATCTAATAGCGTCCACTTACGTTCAGGCGGAGTCGCCGCCTGATTCTGCCTCAGAAGAAGATGATGAAGATGGGGAGACAAATGAAATTGAGTTATACTCTGAAGCACTAAGGTCCTATGATGGCGGCAGATATATGATCGCCAAGACATTTTATGAAAAGCTTTTACAAAATTATCCTGGTAGTCCGCTAGCTCAAGGTGCAGAACTTAAAATTGCTGATTGCTTGTACTTCGCTGATCGTTATACAGAAGCGATAGCTGCCTACCGTGAGTTCGCAAGAGTTCACACAAAACATGAAGCTAGGCCATATGCGTTATTCCAAATTGGCCTTTCTTTTCAAAAAAGTTATCAAGGTACTAAACAAGATCAAACTCCACTGAAGGAAGCTATTAAACAGTACGTAGCGCTCGTGAATGAATATCCTAATTCTCCTTTTACGAAGAAGGCCGGAACTCAGATGATAGAGGCTGAAGAGGAATTATTAAAATCCGAAATCGCTGTAATTGAATTTTATGAGCGTACAGATGATGATTCGGCCGCTATTAAAAGAAAAGGCGAATTAAAAAAACTATTTGGGCATTTAAGTCTTTATAAAACTCTTTTTAATGCAGAAAATAATACCGAGAATAAGGAAGTTAGAAGTGAACCTGAAAAGGTAATTTCAAAAGAGCCAAAACCTACTCTTGTTGTTTCAGAATTAGAGTTACCCCCTGCCAAAGTTAACACGCCAACTGCTACTAAAACTCCTTCACCAACAACTGAAACTCCCATAGTGAATGAAGTTGCAA
>JBILFC010000349.1:0-2868 GCA_044351785.1 Bdellovibrionota bacterium | reverse complement strand
TAGAAATTAAACTTCCACTTTGATTCTGTGTAGAGGCATCATCCTGACTTGGATCAGTTGGAGCTGCATTCTGAGTTTCTAGTAGATAAAAAGCTAGTATAGTACCATTCGATCGACCTATTTCATAATAAGTATCATCGACTAATCTAGTACTAAGAGTAGTAATGGTAGCTAGGCCTATACCTAGAATAGCAATGGCCAAAGCGACTTCAATTAAAGTAAATCCCTTATTCATAAGTTCTCATAAATGAGGCCTTTCTTTCCAACTCTACTTGAGATTCGAATTATGCCAGTGGCAGTTTGAAAGGAGATGGAAAATGGAATTCCACCTACGTTAGGATAGATGGGGATTTGAATCGAATCGATATCTCTATTATCCATCAGATTATTTGCGCCTAATTGATAATCTGCAATTTTTAGTTCTGGACTAAAGTACTTTGGTTCAACTAAGGACGGTGAATCAAGTGGTGGCACCTTAATCCCATCATCCTCTGTACCGGAATAGATCATTGCATAAAATTGATCCTCTAGTGGGAGAGCATCATTAGCGGCTTCCTGTGCATAATTGTTTGAAATATTTTCTAAGGCGTCCTTTGTTTGCTTTTCCTTTTGTCTCTTTGCTTCTTCTTTAGTTCTAAATCCGCTAAGGGTATCAACCTGCTCTGATGTATTCGTTAGTGGAGTCATTAATTGCCATACTCGATAAGAGTTTTCTTTTATATTAATCTCCACTAAATACCTAACTTGTCTAGCTTTGCTATCAATTTTTAAATACTCAATAGTATTTGCGAACTGGGATATCGAGTCTCTAACAGCCCATTCAGAGGAGAAACTAAACCTAGAGATGAAATAGGCAGATACTACAGTCAGAAGGGCTACTACAGCTATAAGTTCTATTAAAGTATAGCCCTTCTGATCTGATTTGTGCCTATTGCTGCTCACTATACTTTATTGTTTTCTTCCCTCACCCCAGCCCCTCTCCCAGGAGATAGAGGGGTGAAGTATTTTCCCCTTCGCCCTCTGGGAGAAGGGGTTAGGGGATGAGGGAATGTAAATTAATACTCTTACGGCCTAACAGTAACGTCTTGATTAGCACCTTCGCCGCCCTGAATCCCGTCCGCGCCATAAGACATTAATGCATAACTTCTACCACTATTTTCCAACTTAAATTCATAGTTATTGCCCCACATATCCTTAAGCTCATCCTCTTTTAAGATAGCAGTAAAAGGCCTTCCAGTAGCTTGCACTTGAGAATTAGGTCGAATTAAATCACCTAAGCCAGTTGGATAGGAGTTATAAGTTAATCTATATCTTGATATCTCTTGCTTTAAACTATTCATTCTCGTCAGGTTAAGTTCAGCCTTTGCAGCTTCTCCCTTAGAGAATACATTACTTGCTACAACCACTGCAATTAAACCAATCAAGGTTACAACTACTAGTAGTTCTACTAACGTTAATCCCTTTTCATTAGCGAAGAGTTTTACACCTTCACCCTCAACTATACAATTATCTTTAAGTTCTATTACTTCCAGTTCATTTTCCATCTGTATTTATCTCCCTATACTTGTTACTTCCAACATCGGTAGCATTACTGCGGCGAGAATTCCACCAACAATAAATGCTAAGAATATAATTAAAATCGGCTCTAATAATGCTGTTAACCCGTCTACCACAGCTTCTATTTCTGCTTCCATAGATTTACCAACTCGTATAAGCATATCATCAAGAGCACCAGTTTGCTCTCCAATTGCTATCATATGTATCATAATTCTTGGGAACCTATTAGACTGAGATAGTAGAGAGGCTAATGATTTACCTTGTTCTACCCCTAAAGAAGCATCGTCAATAGACTCTTCTAGATATGTATTACCTACAACGTTCTTGGAAATTGATAAGGCTGTTAGTAGCTCAATTCCACTTTGAAGCATGGTACCTAAATTAGTTGATAGTCTAGCTGTAGCTAACTTTAGAAATACACTACCGAAGATAGGAAAGCGCAGCTTAAATTTATCTATATTATATTTACCAAGTTTCGTTGAATGATACCGCTTCACCATCCATATAACTCCCACAATGATTATGATCATTAACCACCAGTAACCTCTAATAAAATCACTCCCACCTATAATCACTTGAGTGATCATTGGTAGCGGTTTGTTCTGCTGCTTAAATATAACGCTTATCTGAGGTACTACATAAGCTAGAAGAAGTATTATAACTCCAAAGCATAGAAGTAACATTAAAACAGGATAGGTAATTGCAGAAATAACCTTTCTATTTAAAATAGCCTGACTCTCTAACATATCTGCTAATCTCTGTAGTACCATATCTAGAGTACCACTGGCTTCACCACTCCTAACCATTTTTATATATAGATTAGGAAAAGACCCCTCAGCACCTTCAAGCGCCAAGTGAAATGCAGTTCCTTCTAGAACCTTTTCTCTCACTTCTGAAATTGTTTGCCTGAGTTGAGGATTTTCAATCTGCTCACTTAAGGCTTTAAGGGAGTCAACGAGGGGCATGCCAGCATGTAAAAGAGTAGCAAGTTGCCTAGTTAAAACTGATAACTGTAAAACAGGAATTTTTCTTTTCTTAACTTTAGAATTTCTGCTTCCTATCTTATTCGCAGTTTTTACTTCGTTAAGATCTATAGGGTATACTCCATTAACTTTAAGTTTATCCCTAGCTGTTCTGATGGAATCAGCATCGATGGTACCCTTAGTTTGGGTTCCATCTTTACTTACCCCTGTGTATTTAAAAACTGGACACATTAGTTAGTAACCTCTTTAGCGCTGGGCATCTTCTTGGGTAACTCGCATCACTTCTTCCACAGAAGTTAGCCCTTGAAGGATTTTCTCCGCACCATCA
>JBILFC010000348.1:0-2869 GCA_044351785.1 Bdellovibrionota bacterium | reverse complement strand
ATTTGAAAAATTAAAGGTTTGGAGTAGTGGTTTTCCTGAAGCCAAGACCTCCCATCCTGTACCTCCCCATATCGAACCTGGAGACACAAGAAATTCCCCAACCCCAATATCACAAATACTTAACAGATACATAACCTCTATTCTAGACAACTTAGGTAACCACAAGACCTTATCTAGGATATCCAATTCAAGGCAGAGAGCCTTGGCAGCACTAACATCTTGGCCATAATCGACTAAAACTAACAAGCCATCACTTCCTTTTGCCATCTTAGTAAAATTAGCAAAACCTTCAATTAGCCATTGATTATTCTTAGAAGCCCTAGTCCACTCAAATTCCGAAAAAGACTCTTTACGAACCCACATTTGACTAGCATGCGAAAAAATTGAACATCTAGACTTTCGCATGGCTTGAACAAAACCATTTATCCGATCCGTCGGCCTAAATTCATCTAACTTCTCTCGATTATAAACTATTGGAATAGGTAATGGTAAAAACTTTTTCCCGATTTCCTTAAAGGTCTCTGCTGTTAAGCCTAGTTCCGCGTTAAAACAGTAACGCGCTTTCTTGATCGATTCAATTTGCTTCTTTCTAATAATCTTAAATACCGTTTTTCTAAGCGAGATCTTACCTGCCAATAGGGTTCTATCCACACCAAGGCCTACAAACTCAATCCCGCTACCATAAGGATAAAAAATATCTAATTTTATTCCTGCCCGATCCAAGATAGCTGGGGACAAACCAGATCCTATATATACATCAAACCCGAAAAAAAGTTCTCGAATATATCTAACGCTGGGAGGCAGTGTGAGCCTCTTAACATCAGGTATAATTGAAGAAAATCCATTAACCAAATTTGTTTGATGAATATAAGGAATCCATTTTTCAATATCTACACAATCAAATTCTGGCCTAAAATGACTCAACGAATCAATTCCATCATTCGCCCAAAGAAAAAGATGTGCATCCTCTCCTAAATCACGAAGATAACGCATAATTGCGAAATTGTTGTTATTCATATTGCCGATTAGGGCGATTTTCATAAGTGCTCGGGCCAAAGAATTTAACTTTTATCAGAACAAAATATAGTACATAATACAGAAAAAAACACGAAATACCCAATAAATATATGTTAAAAATAACCGCAGCCCAAATCATAGAGCTACTGTCTTGCTCCTTTAAAATCGTCGGCGAACTACCGGATACCCCACTTACACCGAAGCCAATAAATGACGTTAATGATAGTGCATTCTCTTTTGTGGATAAAAACAGACTTGATAGAATAGAACTTATTAAGAACACAACGGCTCTTCTTACTTTTTGCCCAATAGGCAGTGCCTCCACCCTAGATCCTCACGAGCTAGGCACAAAGTCATTTATAGAACTAGAAAATCCCAAGATAGAATTCGCGAAAATTGTTAACAAATTATATGCTAACAAAATCAACAATAGTCATGTAAACGGTATTGATAATTCGGCTACAATACATCCTGACGCTAAAATCTCTCAAAATTGTTATATAGGACCCAATTGTTACATAGGGAAATCTACTATCTGTGATGGGTGCATATTACATGGCAACATCTACATTTATGATGATGTTACAATTAGGGAAAATGTAGTAATCCATGCTGGGACAGTCATTGGCGCAGAAGGCTTTGGCTACATGAGATTCGACGGGGAAATACTAAACTTTCCTCACATAGGAGGCGTCACAATAGAGGAGAATGTAGAAATAGGCTCTAATACATGCATAGATAGGGGAGGACTAGGAAATACTATAATTCAGAGAAATGTTAAGATAGACAACCTTGTTCACATAGCCCACAATGTCATAATTGAGGAGGGTGCCTACATCGTTGCAAATGCGATGATTGGTGGAAGTACAAGAATTGGTAAAAACGCATATATTGCACCTTCTGCATCCCTCAGAGACGTAATTCAGATAGAAGAAGGTTCCCTTGTCGGAATGGGATCAGTAGTTACAAAAAATGTCCCAAGTAATAGTACTTGGACGGGTTCACCAGCTAGAGAATTAAAAGAATTTGTAGCTATTCAAAGCGAATTAAAGAAACTAACTACCAAGAGAAACGAAGCCTAAGAGATTTGCCTACTCGTAGAAATGCTTTTCAAAATACGTATCAGGATGTATCAATAGATAAATCAAGTCGTGCCTATCCAAGGCATGCTCCCCTAATGAACGCCTATCACCCTCTACCATTTTCCCTTTGTTATAGCATTTCCATCTCGTCCACTCAGAGTCGCTAACATAAAATGCCTCTTTAAAAAGATTAAATCTATCGGACTCTTCATAGGCTTCATAAAGAAGATTAAACTCTTTTGCTGATCTCTCTTTCCAAAAATCAAGATTATTCAAGCCTGTTGTTCCCCCATGACTTGCCACACCCCTAACTTCAATATCAAGCATTCTATTTAAAACCTGAATATCTCTTGTAAGACAATCTGCTGGATCTTCATTCCAGATAGCAGCCTGATCTATAATCTCTGAGTGGTATCCGATCTCGTGACCTGTATCTCTAATATACTTAAGTACAGAATAGTTTTCAAATGAAAACGGGTTGTATTCAGGTGCGTGGAGCCGAACAAAAAAACTTGCTTTTACACCTAGTCGATTAAAGATCTCCGCCAGTCGTCTAGCCTTTTTACAAGAAAGATCAATATCTACCCTGTTCACCAGACAAAGCTTAGGAACCTCTCCTCTAGACTTCAAATTAAAATACTCTTCGCATGTTACCAAATGATAACCTGCTTCTAAAGTAGCCTTAATCTGAGATTCAATATATTCAAATGTAAACGTAAACTGATGACTCATGCTAAAATTTGTTTTAACTCCCCTTGATCAGGAAAATT
>JBILFC010000346.1:0-2892 GCA_044351785.1 Bdellovibrionota bacterium | reverse complement strand
TCATCTCCGGTTCTTCAAAATTTGCTCTAATTGCCTTAACATAAGCCTCATCCACCCCCTTTATACCTCTCTTTTGAATTCTCTCCATAATCACCTCATCGCTAGCCTTAACCCAAACTAACTGAAGATCTGGGAACCTACTTAAAAGATAATTTCTATGAATATTTTTATACATCGCCTGAGATACTACGATCTTATCATGCTCCTTTCTAAGCTCTAGAATGCGATCTCCTATAATCTGAAAAAACTCCATCCGCATCGCATCTGTAAACTGTGCACCAGCCTTAATTGCCTGCTTCATTGACGGAGTTAGATCATCATCACCCTCATAATGAAAATAGCCATACTCCTTAGCAATAAAATTCGCCAAATATGACTTACCACTCCCCGCTAGACCGAAAAGAAATAACGTTGTTATATTAGTTTTCAAAACACCCGCAAAAAATTAAACTTATTATTATAAGGCGTTAACACAAACTGATTAATAGTCAAGTTGATATAAGCAGTATCTTTTGATATCTGATTTGAACAAATTAACTCGGGTAGAAGACGAAAGGTTCGTCTAAAAATCATTCCACCTTTGGAGTGATTAAGGAGCCATTAGGTTGTAGCTTGAGTTTTCCCGATACATCTCAAGCTTGTTTTATTTCGGAGAAACGAAATGGTTAAGAGTTTACTGCCACCAGCGATGACCCCCTTTGATGTTCCGAACACATTCGAAATCAAAATTGCACGAACCTACAAAGAGGCGATCCGATTGAGAAATAAAGGATATTGTCCGGTCGAATGCAGCTTCGGGGAAGGAAGCGTAGTAGATGATCTAGTGATGGATCATCACGGTGAATTAAGCCATTTAGACAGTGTTGCAATAAGAGCATACAAAGGTCATTTTGGAGCAAGAAGGGGAAATCCTAAGTTTGTCGTAACTGGCTTCTCAGATGAAGATGCTTGTTTTGCAATTGCAGCCTTAGCTGGCGCCTTACCTCATCATTCCTTAGTAGAATCTTTTCCGAATGCTCCTCCAGCGATGAGAGCATTGGCCAGACAAAACATTGTACACGTGGCTGAGATTATTGCTAAGGTGGACTCTGATCCCAATCAGGCAATAACCTTACTTGATAGTCACTGGGGTAGAGTCGTTCTTGCTTGGCGCATTGAAACAAGTCCAACTTGTAGAGATATATTACAATGGTATGGTGGTGTAGCGAGATGGAGAGATCTTCTAACCATCCAGTCTGATGATTTTATTGAGGCTGCTCGCGATACTCACCATGACAATATCGCACAAGTATTAAGTGCACGATCACAAAAATGCGGTCAGAATGTTACCGTGGTCGATTTTAGTCAATTTGGTCCAAATAGCTTATATTATCAAAAATGGTGCGAAGAATCACCCGTGATAATAGCGCATCAGGCCGGTACTAATGGGCTTGGACCTTGCTCTTTTGCAGTAAGAGACGTGGAAACAGCAAGATCTTTCTGGGGAGATCTTGGCCTACGTGCAATTTATCCTACACTTAATCCGATGGGTTGTGGAGGGAGAGAAACCCTAGGGGGTAGCAGTCGCTCTCAACCAGTCTCATGGGCTCAAGCAATAGAGTTTGGGAATCAAATCTCGAATTCAATTACAGCTACTTAAAAATTTCTCCGAAGTATAAGAAGGTTTACAATCGTCTTCTACTTCGGAGTTCTTGTATTTATATCCTACGTAACCTTAAAACCCCGGCACTGTCATACTTTCCCCGTTATGCCTTCTACTCAAAGAAAGTATAAAAGGAGTGGCTTTTTCTGCCCATTCTTCCGCAGTTGGATACTCATGTGAATGATCCCCAAAACAGAGATATAACATTTCAGTATCAATAATGCCTGGATTTAATGGCACTGAGAACATCGGGGCATCAAGCTCTAAAGCCAATGACTGACAAATTCCTTCAATAGCAAACTTTGTCCCGCAGTAAGGAACAACACTCTTAGCACCCTCTCTTCCCCAATAAGAACTAATACCTATTATCCCACCTTTTTTCCTCGCCTTCATAGACGGAATAAATGCATGTGTTAAATTAAGCACACCTGTCACATTAACATCAACGACATCTTTCATGTCCTTAGGAGATAACTCTTCTATAACTTTTAATTCATTTATCAGGGCCGCATTGTGTATAAGTAAGTCAGGTGCTCCTATCTCTTCTAACACATGATCAGCCCATTTCTTAACTTCATTATACGAAGTAATATCTACTGCCTTGTAAGAATAGATAGGATCAAAATTTAATTTCTTTGTTCTACCAAAGGCATATACTGAATGACCTGCCTTAACTAAGGACTCTGAAAGAGCTTTTCCTAAGCCTCTACTTCCACCACTAATAACAATATTTTTCTTTTCCATACTGCCTCCTTGGTATCAGAATTTATATGGTTTAAAAAGTTTAATGCCCCATTAGTTGACTACCTCCCTTTGTTCTAGTATTTTTCTATGTAGACATTAATTAGAAAAATCGTAACCCTTTATAATTTAAGGCTAAATGCACCCTTCTCTCATAAAACTACTTAAAAATGGCATACTCTGGTCTGGCCCACAAGATGCCTATGCCCAAAAGGCAACCTCTGATTATAGGAATAAACCTCTGGGTAATACAAGTACCCAGAAAATTTATTTTCAAGAAAGTATCAACATAACCACTATCAAATCTAAGATTCAAGAAATTTTCTTTCAATCAGGTCTAGAAGAACAGAATAAAAATCTCTGGTTTCCTGCATATAGCTTTATTTGTAAAAGCCTTCAAAGCATCATTACAAATAATGGCGACTTAAAAATTGCATGGATTAGCTCAAACCTTACCCCTAACCTAGATTTAATTTATTCATATAATCTCCAAGAAGCAACTCATATAA
>JBILFC010000148.1:0-7328 GCA_044351785.1 Bdellovibrionota bacterium | reverse complement strand
TTGGAGCTACTTTTGCCCCATTTATGCCTAATCTTTTCGGAGACTTTGCAGGATATGCTGCTATTCAAGATAACACCAAGTTTTCTTGTCAACAGATCTGGCAATTTACCTTAATGGGTATTTTAGAAAAAGCTAATATCATTGAGCAAGATTTAGAAAAGAAGGCAGAGGATTTAGGGATAGAGAAGACAGCAATTAGAAATTTATTAGGGCAGTCTACAGGTATTCAAGGTGGGCAGTTACTTAGTTCTAGTAGTACTAGTGCCATAGGAGCGGAAGACATTGCTAGGGTTATTGCTAAATACTTATTAAGAAATGAGACGAGAACTACAGAAGTTGGTTCTCAAATTGCCCGATTTGCGGGCCGACATGATATTCGAAAATTAGATACTCGCTTAGAGGGAGATTTTTCTTCTTCTGAAAGAGACCGACTTGGTGTTCAGGAGTGGTCAGAGAAAGAGAGACTGGCCCATGCGGCTTATAGTATGCCAGTTTATCAGGGTTTAATGCTGTATTTTCTTGGAATGACTTTTCCCTTCTTTGCATTATTACTGTTAATTCCAGGTAAGGCTACAGGATTTCTTACTTGGTTTGCTTTGTGGATTTGGGCTAAGAGTTGGGATATCGGTTTAGCTATCGTGATGCAGTTGGATACTATCTTTTGGTCTTTATATGCTGTACAGAAGCAGAGAATGGGGGCTAATGATTTTGTTCCTGATGACTTATCTACTGCCATGGTGGCCTTGGAGCAAATGGATCCTACTTTTCAGATGGGTAGTTACTACACGATGTTGGCAGTATGTGTTCTTGCCATTCCACCTGTAACGGCTAATCTTATACTAGGAAGTATGCGAGCTGGATCGGGAATTATATCTGCAGGGATTAATCAATTTTCAGACTTTTATGGAACGAACATGGCATCTAGAGTTCAGCAGGGTGCAATTACCATTCTTAAAAATGATTCTGCAGCTTTAAAAGATCTAAGAGGATTATCTTATGCTTTAGGAGGAGGAAGTAAGGATGCTCTTCTAGAGGGTCGGCAAGGTCGAGGGCTTCAACAGTCTGGTAGCGCTCAACAGTCTGTTAGTGTGGGGCGTGCTCGTCAGCAGAACGGAGTATTCCCTAATCAGACAAATCTTTCTAGAGCAGTTGAATATCCAAGCGCTACAACACCGAAGCATATGGACAGAAGGCAAATGCAAGCTAATGTTGATGCAATGACTAGAATAAATAGGGCAAAGGGAATTCAGGAGCCTTTAAATGTATTAGGTGGAGCGTACAAGGGTCTAAGTGAACAGCTCTTGAAAGGATATAATCTGGGTGCTTTAACTGTTGAGCAGGCAGCAGCGGAGTCTCAATTTAAAGTACTTAAAAGTCAGGCAGCTAGTGAAAATGCGCAAGCAGAATTTGAAGGTAGTGTTGATGCGGTAGCATATGAATTAAATAAAAGGTTAGCTCAATTTGGAGCTATACCCGTACCTTGGGTAACAAAAGATGATGACGGATCTGGAAAGGAAGTAGACAGACATTTGGCTGAGTTCGATATGAGAATGACTATGTTGAAGTCTTACGCGGATGCTGCGGATCAGGCTATTGATATTGCTCGTGGTACCTATGATGACGCGCGAGAATTAGGAGGTAGTAAAGAAAAGAAGAAGGAAGAAACTACCAATTTAATAAGACAGTTTGGAGCGACTGCTTTAGGGTTTGGGGCCAGTTTTATGTTCGATTCTGATGCAGCATATTCTATGTTTGGTGTTGAGCGTGATACTAGTTATTTAGCGATAGAAAATCAAGAGGAGAGGCAACTAGCATTTCAGAAGGCGCAAGAGAAGTACGAGGAAGATAAGCGTAAATTTGATGACCAAATACCAGATTATATTAAGGAAGACCTAGTTAATTATGTAAAATCTGTAGAATATCAGACTTATGATCCCAATGATCCTGATGCTATAAATAAGAGGAGACATATCGATATGGAATGGGGCGGGGATTTAAATGAACTTATACAAGGTCCTGGTGAAGGTCAGGTTAGACGGTCAATGAGAGAGCAGTTTGGGAAGAGAAAGAACAATGCACTTTCGTATTATCCTGATGAAGAATAGCTTGAATTTAAATCTTGCTTAAGCTTTATTAGATTAGTCCAGTATGGGTATGGGCTCGCGGAGAATTTAATTTTCGTAGCTTTAATTGATTGACCAAATAAGACTTGTAAATAAAAATTGCTACTTAAAGATAAACCTTCTTCTTCAGTTTCAGGGAATATTTCCGAGTTTGGAGTGAGTCCCATTTTAGCTTGATCTTCGAGATATGTTTTTAAATAAATGTAATTTAAATTCCATAAGTTCGCAGAAGAAATAGGTTTAAAAACATGTTCTTTTAGTCGGTCATGTTGATTAGTAAGCGAATTAGCTAAGTATTCTATGCAGTTTGTTATTTCCTCAACTAAGTTACCCTCTAAGCTAAACTTATTTAGATGTTCCAAGATTTTCATAGCCTCATTCATTTTACCCGATAGAAGGTTGTGTAGCGAGAAGCTTAAGATGAATGAGGGAGAGTAAGTATTTGGTTTAAATTTTTTCCCTAGGTTGATCGCTTGGCTAATCTTTCCGTGAGCAAGTAGGTCATAGAAAGCAATGTGTTTTTTAAAGAATATATCTTCGAAGTTTAGAGCATAAATAAATGGTAATAAGCCACAGCTAATCTCTATATCAAATTCTTCTATGGCCTTAGGAATATTTTTTTCTTTTAAGTAATCTTCCCATCCTTTACTGCCATTCTGTTTTCTTAAATATTGGTACATGCCTCTAAGTGAAGAGGCTAAGAGAGGATAATGCATGGAGAATTCGCCAAGTTCATTTAATGATTTTAATTGCTCAGTACCGCTCGCTACAAATACGAATCCTAGCGCGCTAATATGTATGTCAGGCATTTTGAGAAGGGCTCTATACAGTTGCTCCTTTTGTTCTGAAGCTATATCTAAAGTAGCAATAGCTTTAAGTACGCTGGAAATAGAGCGTTTCCCAAGGTGAGCTTCTTCAAAGCCAAATGGAGGACCTATGAGTCCTGGATTACAGAATCCACGTAGTTCAAGAGAGCTTATAATAGGGTTAATTACCTTAAGCGTATCGTTAATTTCTTCACTAAGAATATTAAATATATTATAGAAATGAAGACTTAACTCTGTATCAGTATAATCTTTAATGGGACCTTCATAATAGGAGCTAAAACCTAATGCTATACCTAGAGCAACTGGAAACATTGGTCTATTAGAAAGTGCCGGATGTAAGATACTCTCCTTAAGTGTATGTGCTTTTAATTTTTTATTGACATAGATTTCTTTTAGTAAACTGGTGAGCTTAACTAGGGAAGGTTCTTTAAGACCTGTAGGAAGTCCTTTAATCGTGAATTTAACTTCCTTCGTAGGTAATTCTGACAAGGTAAGGTCAACTTGAATACTGGGATCAGCTTGGAACATAAGTTTATGTAAGGTTAGACCCAGGTAAGAAGATGCTTCAAGTAGCTCCATTTCTAATATATTTATTCTAGATGAGAAAAACTTATAGTCTAAAATGAAGTCTAGAAGTGAGGTGGAATATAAAGTTAAGTCTAATTTATAAGGATTATTGATGTCTAATGGTAGAGAGTATTTTGTAATAAATTGTGTAGCAAGTTTTTCTACTTCTATGTCAATCATTGTTAAGTCCCATAGTTAAGCGAATAAGTTCATGAGAAAGAAGTTTGCTTGGTTCCCTACTCCATCAAGAGAAGTTCTTCTTCTTAAGATTTTGTGCACAGAGTCTTGTTCATAATATAGCGGAGCATTTTCTCCTGAGAGTGAGTACTTAATCCCATATCGAGATAACACTCCTCCGGTATTTTTTGAATATTGATCCGAAGGAAGTGCTAAGCATTTACTGGATTTAATTTCATAATCATCCAGTACTTTTATGCTATTTTCAATTTCTTTCTCCAGCCAAGCAATTTTTAGCAAGTTAGCAGGGATTGCTGAGTGAAGCATTGAAACTATATTATATTTTGCTTTCTTAATATCTTGCACATCATCCCAACTCATAAAATCTATCCAGTTAGGAAGTGTGATAGATAGTGAGTGCATTATTGATGTGAGGTTTTCCATGAACAGCATGCGTTTGCTTGGTTCTAAGGAGAGCATGAAGTATATTAATGTTTCATCTGTAGAGGGGCCAGGTAATTCGTCTACAAATGTGTCGGAAATAAGTTTATTTTCATCGCTTGAAAAGCTTTCTAGAATAGGAAATTTTAGTTTTAGCTCTTTTATTTTTTTAATTGTATATTTAATTAAGACATCCCAAAGTGGTACGGCGGTACCTATGTATGCAGTAGGTAGTGAAAACGTAGCAGGCAGTTCATAGTCAAGCAGGCAAGAGAGACCTTTTTCAAAAGACGAAGCATAGCCACCATCAATAGTAATAACTACTGATCCAATCGGAGGCTGTTCATTATTGTCTAGAAAATTGAGAAGAGTATCTAGCGAAATCACATTACATGTTTCTTGAAGCGTTTTTAAATTTAATTTAAAAGTTTCCTCTCTCACAATCGTCAATGGGTCAATTGGAAGTGGTATTTGATTTATATTGCCTATTCTTGAATATTTGAGAATCTGCCAAGTTTGCCCATATTTATTGTAATAGGAGTTTTTAAGCTTACTCAATTCGTTTTTAGAGGTTATGGATTTGGCCTCATAGAGGTCTTTAAAGTAACTAATAGTTTTTACTAATTTGGATGATAGTATTTCTTCCTTCCTTTTTTGCAGGAGTGCATTCAGCTCTGATTTAAGAAAAGAGTTAGAAGCCATCTAAATTCCTAAGGATAGGTTAAATAGGCTAGGATCACATGAAATGTCTTCATGTAGCCCGATCCGACTATAAGAAAATACGTTTTTATTTAATCCTAGGGCATTTTTGAATCCTATGTTCTTAATGCATCTATCGGTTTCATCATTTCTACTTTGATTTGGATAGCAGAATGTATTATGCGCACTAATTTCTTTAGATTTAAAATTTTCTAAAGATAGTTCTATGTCTAATTTTAAGTCCTCTATTTTCATTTGGGTTGCAATTTCATGTGAATGAGTATGCGAGCCAAAGGTGACTAAGCCTTTTTTTGAGATACTCTTTATGTCTTCCCATGATAAGAATTGTGGCGGTATAGCTTTTAGTTCCTGTGATAATAGTTGTTTTAATTCCACAGTTATAAGATTTCTTTTATTCCTATCATTTTTTAGATTTTCTATTAGGTCGGTTGGATTGTTAGAGAAATTTATGTTGTACTTAGTGCTGATATCTTTTAGATCTACTGAGCTTTTTAGAGCTAGTAGAATGATATCATTCCAGAACAGCTCTCCCGTATCTATAAACTTAGTCGGGACGAAGACCGTGGCAGGTACATTAAATTCTTGTAGTATCGGCAGTGCATTAGTTTTAAAATCTATCCAGGCATCATCGAAGGTCAGGGCTATATATTTTTCTTTAGTAGTAAGCTTATCAGAGTAATTTGCGATTAGGTCTTCAAGGGGAATGATTTTAAAATATTTGGTGAGATATTCTAGATGCATCCTGAAGGTCTCAGGTCTTATGAACATTCCTGGTAGTTGTGGTATGGGTTCTGATTCTGGATTTATGACTCTATGATACATTAGTATCCTACTGTGCCGTGATGGTAGCCAAGCATGCCACTTTGTAAGGCTAAAGAGCTTACTAGCTAATTGTCTTTTAAATGATATGGAGTCACGGCTCATTTACGTTAGTTACTGGAAGTTTTAAATAATCTAATACCTTAGTCGGCTTAAAGCTACTTCCATCTTTAGATACTTTAACAAGGACGTGGGTGGTTTCCGCTCTTGAATATATAGTGTTTACAGGGTCTTGCAGCTCTTGGATGCAGAGAATTCTAGTCTGGCCAATAATTTCCATCCTTAGATGCCCGATAACTGGCGCCCCATAGCGTATGGGCTTAATGAATTTTATCTTTGCGTCACTTAAGGGGAGGTGAAATCCGTCCTTAACTATTAGTTCATAAGGCTGGTTTATGGACCTGAAATATTCCTCTCTAAGTTCTTCTAGAATGTTAAAATATCTGGAATGATGTAGCACTCCTCCACTATCAAACTCACCGAATCTGATTTTAGAGAGTTCTTTGGAGAAGTGCCATTCCATTTAAACTATTATGCAGTTCTGTTCATGTCCCAGTTCTGAAGGTAGTCAGTGACATACTTTAAGAAGTGACCTGATAAAGAACCATCAATTGCTCTATGATCATAAGCTAGTGTTAAGTAGCAAATATCTCTAATCGCAATTGCATCATCGATAACAACAGGACGCTTTTTAATAGCGCCTAGTGCCAAGATTGCAAGTTGAGGCTGACTGATAATTGGGTAACCTAATATGTTACCAAACACGCCTACATTAGTAACTGTAAATGTACCGCCTTGTACGTCATCTGGTTTAAGTTTCTTTGTTCTTGCTCTGTTAGCAACATCGTTAAGGCCACGAGCAATGCCTGTGAAATTTAAAGATCCAGCATTCTTGATGTTAGGTACTATTAAACCATCAAGTCCACCTTCACCTAAAGCAACAGCACAACCTAGATTAATATCTCTTTTGATAATTAAGTTATCACCTTCAATTGAAGCATTTATTTTAGGAAACTCAGTAAGTCCTTTTACTACTGCTTCAAGGAAGAAAGGGGTAAAGCTTAAGTTAAAGCCTTCACGTTGTTTGAAGTTAGCTTGCTCTCTCTTTCTCCACTTAGCGATATTTGTTACATCAACTTCACAAACTGAATACACATGTGGGCTAGTGTGTTTCGATCTAACCATGTGTTCCGCAATTGCCTTTCTCATTGTGTCAAATGGCTCAACCTTAGTTCCTGGTCCGTAAGAAGAAGGAGCAGAAGGTTCTTGTATTCTTGCTGGTACTTGAGGAGCACTTACTGGTGTTGCTACGGGAGCAGCTTGAGCTGGAGTGCTTACATTAGAGCTAGAACCTTTACTATCTATGTAATGAAGTAAGTCTTCTTTTGTAACTCTTCCGTGAGTTCCGCTACCTTCTATTGAATCAAGTTCAGTTTCACTAATGTTATTCTGAGAAGCAATGTTTCTTACTAGTGGTGAGTAGGACTTATTAGAAGTAGTAGCTTGTTGAACGACTTCTACGTGTGGAGTGGTAACAGCTTGAGCTGGTGGTGGAGAGAATACTTCGACTACTTCTCTCTTAGGTTCTGCTTTAGGAGCTGGTGCTGCACCACTTCCTGCGGCTTCAGAGTCTATGATTGCTATAATAGATTTT
>JBILFC010000313.1:0-3323 GCA_044351785.1 Bdellovibrionota bacterium | reverse complement strand
CCTTCTTTAGCAATAATTTCTGTGAGGTAACCTGACTCTGGACTTGGAATTTCTGAATCTACTTTGTCAGTGGAGATTTCAAGAATTGTTTCATCTCTTTTAACAAAGTCTCCTATGTTCTTATGCCATTTAATAACAGTTGCTTCTGCAATTGATTCTCCCATTTGGGGCATAAGCATTTCGGTCTTCATGAGTCTCCTAAGTTTGTAATTCTAGTATGAGAATGGTCAGTAATGAAATTATTAATATGCATGACTATATCAAGTTGGGAGGAGCTCGGAAAGAGGCTGGGCGCGGGTTAGTAACAAATCTACCCTTTATCATCCTCTGCGACCTCTGCGTCTCTGCGTTTTATCTTAATCATAGTTGTGGGAAATAACCGCGGAGGCCCTTCGACAAGGCCTCGGCGTGAGCTCGGCCGAACGCTCAGGATAAACAGCGGAGGACGCTGAGGATTGGGAGGGGTAATTTTTTGAATGCGATTTAAATTAATTACGATAACAAGGTATGGAAAATAATATTTTAAATACAGAGGCATTTTTACCGCGCGAGCGCCTAGAGAAGGAGGGCCCCAAGGCTCTTAGTGATATTGATTTATTGGCTGTGATTCTTGGCTCTGGCATAAAAGGAGTAAGTGTAAAGAAGTTAGCTGGTGATATTCTGCCCGTAATTGATTCAAGAAATGGTTCCCTTTCTCTTGATGATTTAACTGCGGTTGGGGGTATCGGCTTAGCTAAAGCTTGTCTTATCCTTTCAGCGCTAGAGTTTGCTAGAAGAAGAATTCGTCCTGAGGGGATCAGGGTGCGTTCAAGTCAGGATGTAATGCCTCTTTTAACTCATCTGTCGGACCGAAAGCAGGAGCATTTTATTTGCATCTCTCTTAATGGTGCACATGAAGTGATCTCGAATAGAATTGTTAGCATTGGTTTACTAAACTATTGCCAAGTTCATCCGAGGGAAGTTTTTGCAGAACCTATAGAAGAAAGAGCAGCTTCAATTATTGTGGCTCACAATCATCCAAGCGGAGTTTTAGAACCAAGCAGGGAAGATCTTTTAGTAACTAAAAGACTTATTCAAGCGGGGGAGATACTGGGAATTAAGCTCTTAGATCACGTAGTGTTTAGTCGAGCAGGGTTTTATAGCATGCGCGACCATGGGGATATGTGAGGGTATGAATAAAATAATTTGCAAGGTATCTCACTTAGTGGTATATATGTTATGGGTATAGGTAGTTTTAAAAATAGGGAAACCGAGGAGTTAGCGCGAGGCCTTGTCAATAAGGGCACTAGAAGGCTTTTGCCCTTAGAGCTTCATGCAATTGCTTTTATAAAGCTTCAGATTCTTAGGTCTAGTAGTAAGTTGAGTGACCTGAGGAATTTTCCGGGGTTAAGGTTAGAGCAGTTAAAGGGCGATCGGCGAGATGAGTATAGTATTCGAATTAATAAACAGTACCGAATATGTTTTTTATGGGAAGGTCAGAAAGCATATGAAGTTTCTATCGAAGATTATCATTAGAGAGTTTAATTAATATGAAAAAGAAAGTTAGATTTAAACCAACGCACCCTGGTATAATTTTGCAGGAAGCCCTGAATGGGGCGAGTTTGAGTCAGTCTAAGTTGGCTACTCATATTGGTGTGACTCAATCAAAGATTAATGAAATCTGTAGGGGTAAGAGAGGTCTGTCTATAGAAATGTGTGCAAAACTTGGTAGAGCTTTCGGACTCTCTACTGAATTTTGGTATAATGCTCAAAAGCAGTTTGAGTTAGATTCTTTAGACGAAACTGAGTTTTTGGAAATAGATAAAATTGCAGCCTAATATTCCAACAATTCCAGTAGCGCGGCCTTTATCTTCGCTCTATTAGGGAGTACATCGTTTTCAAGTGATGGGGCTTGCCCTATCATAGAGAATTTAGATGTAACTCTTTTAATTGGTGCATCCAGATAATTAAAAGCTTCTTCTGCTATAATGGCTGAAATCTCAGCACCGAAACCAACAAATCCAACATCTTCGTGCGCAATTAAAAGTCTACTAGTTTTCTTTACGCTATTTATTATAGTTTCTTTATCTAGTGGTGCGATGGTTCTTAGATCAATTACTTCTATGTCCAGTCCTAGTTCTTCTTTGATATCTTCGGCGACTACTACAGATCTATGCACAAGTGCTCCCCAAGTTACGATAGTAGCGTGAGTACCTACTTTTACTACCTTCGCTTTTCCAATAGGGATTAATGAATCTTCATCTCCAATTTTCCCTTTAGCGAATACCTGTCTATATAGACCCTTATGTTCAAGGAATAATACAGGATCATTTCCTCTTATCGCTGTCTTTAATAGTCCTTTTGCATCTGTTGCATTGGACGGATAAATTACAACTAATCCTGGATAGTGGGCAAATGTCGCCTCAATATTTTGAGAGTGATAAAGTGCACCTCGGATGTATCCTCCTACTGCCACTCTTAAAACTGCGGGGCAGGTGAAATTACCATTTGATCTGTAGTACATAGTTGCAAGCTCATTTCTGATCTGCATCATGCCTGTCCAGATATAATCACCGAATTGAATTTCAACTACAGGTTTATAACCAACTGTAGCAAGTCCAACTGCGGTACCGCAGATGCTGTCTTCTGCTAAGGGGGAGTTAAAGCATCTAGATTCCCCGAATTTATCAGTTAGACCGGTCGTTACTGAAAATACTCCACCCTTACCGTAGCCAACGTCTTGTCCGTAAACAAACATCTTATCATCTCTCTTCATTTCTTCATGTAGCGCTTTATTAATTGCATCTACCATGAACTCTTCAGATCCATTTGCATAGCTTTCTTCAATAGGACTTGGATATTGATCGTGAAGTATGAAATCTAAAGATGATTCAGGGCTAGGATCTAGTTGCTCTTCTGCCCATATAGTAGCTTCATTGACTTCAAGGATAAGATCTTCTCTAATTTTAGTTAGGTCCTTTTTGCTAGCGATTTTCTTAGCGATCAGCTTTTTTTCAAGTAGTAGAATTGGATCTTTCTTTTTTTCAGCTTCAACTTCTTTAGCTTTTCTATATTTCATCTGATTATCAGAGATAGAGTGACTCTGAAGTCTTACAACATCGGCAATAAAAAGCGTGGGTCCATTACCTTTTCTTGCTCTATCTACCGCCTTTTTCATGGCTTTTTGAGATTTTTCATAATCAAGACCATTAATGGTTTCAACATTTAAGCCTTCATAGCCAGTCGAGATCTTTTCTATGCTGCCACCTGCAATATGCTCTGAAATGTGCACGGAGATAGCGAATTTGTTATCTTGTATTACAAAAATAATGGGTAACTTTTCT
>JBILFC010000039.1:0-16207 GCA_044351785.1 Bdellovibrionota bacterium | reverse complement strand
TTCTCTTGTGCGCAAAAAGACAAGGAGTTCTTGTTCGTAATGATACGTGCGGAGGCGAACAAATGACCGCCTTACGACGATTTTCGCGCACCTTAAGCCAATCAATTTCAGGGAACTTATCCGTCACTCTGAGCTTTTGCTCAGTTGATGGACCCTGGAACAAAAGAGGCACACCAATTAAAGGCGCACCAAATGCCCTTTGCATGTCACCATGCCAAGCTTTAACCTGAGCCTCAACACACTTTTCCATCCAACCGCAACCACCATGTCCAGTTCCGAAAGCAATTTCTTCATCAACATTTGCTTCACAAAAAAGTTCCATAAAAAGAACTTGGTCAGGCTGTGGCACGTGATCACGAGCAGAGCCGAGGCCAATGACAATGTCATGTTGCCCGATTCTCTCACGAAAACTAATATATTTACTCGTCCACTCCGCGACCTTCTCACTAGTGGCACGACCAGTCCTTTCCTCCTCTAACAGCTGAGCGGTATAGCCAGCATCTACGATAGTATCACCTGTAATCAAAACGCTTGAGCTCATAACATCCTCATCAATTCAACAACCAACACCAATCCTCCCTGGAAACACTCCAGTTCCGACCAACGGTGCTAACCTACAAGTTCATTTAAGAATTTCATAAATCCCTAAATGAACTTGTATGTTATCTTCCCGTCCTTCCCGGACTTGGCGGTAAAAAACAAAACCTTATTCTCAAAGACGAACCTAGCTTATGAAGAGAACAGGCAAGACCCATCCCGATCATAAACTATCAATTCTTTCTTCTACCCATCCAATGTGGCCTATGATGAGGAAGGAACCCTCTGGCCTGATGGACGATACTTATAGCATAAACCGACCAAAATAGTCAAAAGTTATAGGTTCTATCACCATAGCTATTAATAAAACCTATTGAAAAACAAGCTACTTACAACATCCCCGCCCCAAATACCCCAGCACTATCCCCTAACTCAGCCTTCTTAATTGGGATATCAAGACTTGGATTAAATATCCATTTAGATAACTCTTCACTACCTTTAGAATAGAGAAAAGAGGTATTACTAACTCCACCACCAAGAACTATACACTCTGGATCTAGGATATTAGTAACGTATGACAAACCTCTACCAAAGTATTTAACAAGTCTTTCCTTAGTAAGTTTTGCAAAGTTATCTGTCTCAACTCTTTCAAATATTTCACTTAAGGAAATCTTATTAGCACTAAGAGAATAATAAAAATTTTCTAATGCAGGTCCCGAGATTATAGTTTCTACGCACCCACTCCTTCCGCAATAACAATCCACCCCATCTGACTCCACTACTATATGCCCCCACTCCCCACTTATCCCATGTCCACCATATAGAGCTTTACCATCTACGATCACACCACCACCAACACCCGTGCCCATTATAACACCGAAGACCACACCATACCCGCGTCCTGCTCCGAACATACTTTCCGCTAAAGCGAAACAATTAGCATCATTTGCACAGGATAAATTAATTTCCCTACCATGCTCTCTAAAAGCATTAACCAAATCTTCTTTTAAATTTTTCCCTTGAAGATTTTGAGAATTAGAATTCTTAATTAAACCACTCTTAGGACAATGAACGCCTGGATGGCCTAGTCCTAACTTACTAATATTAATGCCAACTTCTTTCTCGGAACTACTTACTAACTCTAGAATCTCAGTAAGGACATGCTGATAACCTAAGCTAGCCTTAGTATCAGTACGCTTTCTTAAAAGAACTTTAGGTTTTTCACCCTCGATAGAAAAACAAGCTATCTCTATCTTCGTTCCACCTAGATCTATGCCCCAGTAGGTATTCATTCTACCACTTAGTAAATATAATCATCTCTAAGAATATTTCCATCTCCATCATAAAATGAAAAAGAATCCACAGCAGATTCTAAGATATCATACTGGGAAGCTCTTCCGACTTGCCACTTTTTTAAACCTTCCATATCAAGAAGCGGCCTTATCTTAGGATCCTCGTAACTCATTCCAAGAAGAAGCTCTTTAAATCTATTCATTTCTTCACTCCTATGACCATCAACAACAGTAAAGTTACAATGATCAAAGTAAGGCGTTTCAACTAAAACTTGAACATCTTGTCCTGATATTATTCCAGAATTAATAAAAGAAGTTAAATTAGAGCTTATCATGCAGGCTGCATCTACCTTTCCACTTACTAAATCTTTAACAGCATCCTCCTCTCCACCTACATGATCACCATGCTTCCCACTTAAGACATTATGATAAATAACTTCTAAATTCTTACCAATCTCAAGCCCCTGCCATTTCATAATTTCAAGAGGTATTAAAGTTGCTTGGGGCGAATCCACTGCACCCACCCCCACCTTCTTATTAGCTAGACTTTTAAGTTCAGATATTCCACTCTGTTTAAGAGTAATAATCACTGAAGTAAGATCACAATCTGAATCTCTCATTGCTAAAGATTTCACCGAAACACCCTTAGATTTAGCCATTCTTTCGGCACGAATCCACGCCAGTGGAGAATTCCAAGCTACATCAACTTCACCCTTAAATAAGGCTTCTACTAAAATTTCATAGTTAGAATAAAGAACATAGTCGAAGCGCAAGCCATTCTCATAAAAAAACGTTTTAAACCCCTCCCAAATATCAACAACCTTAGCAGAGTAACATACCGCACCTAAAATCAATGGCTCACTAGACATACAAACTTCCTTTAATTTAGAATAATGGCATTCCACAAATCGCCTTACCAATGAAATCATAAAGCGCATCAGATGTCGGAGCCATAATAAAAGCAGCTCTAGCATCTCTAAAACTTCTTTCAACCCCAAGCTCTTTTCTATACGCTGCACCACCACACACCCTCATTGCAATATCGCTCACCTCTAGAGCAGTTTCACCGGCACATGCTTTTATTTCCAAAACTCTGAGCATTGTATCTTCTCTACTATTTAATATGGCAGAAATCGCATCATTTCTTAATGCTATAGCTGAATCCATTTTAATCTGCGCTTTCGCTAGATATGACCTCACTGTAGGGAAATCAGCTATTGATTGCCCAAGGTGACTAAGTTCTGTCTTTGAAACGTGTCCGATTGCTCCTTTTAGCGCAGATTTCATAACTCCAATTGATATACTTGCTCCAAGCAAACTAAAAATAGGCAAAACAACACCCATCATAATATCAAACCCAGCCCCGTCCGCTGCAAGAATAGAACTCTTGGGTACTAAAACAGATTCTGCATTTACGGGACATGAATCATTACCCCTAAGGCCTAAGCCCACATACCTTCCTTGTACACTAAGTCCATCAGATTTCCTAGGCACTAACCAAATACTACTATGACCTTCTGCAGAAAGTGGCTTACTTGACCACACATAACTATCAGCTTCATTAGCAGAAGTTATCCAACTTTTTTTACCCGAAAGAGAAACTTGTCCATCGCTAGCTTCAGTTGCCGTACTCACAGGAGCCCAGAAGTGACTTCTAGATCCAACCTCTGAAAATGCTAAGGTAGATAAATGTTCCCCTTTAGCGATCGCTTCCCTAATTTCCTTACTACCAAACTTTTCAATAACTGCAGTCGCTGAATAATGCATACAAGTGATCATAGCAGTAGAAGCACAAAGCTCAGCAATCTGTTCACATATAGTTGTAGCTTCAGCTATCCCCTTTCCACTACCTCCAACTTCTTCTGAACTAATAAGTCCATAATAACCCGCCTTCATCAAGGCTTTTATAGACTCTGTGGGAAACACTCCATCAGTATCAACTTTTATAGCTTCCCCTTGAATAATTTCTTTAAGTTCCCTTGATAACTCCATGAACTAGCTCCTTAATATTTAGTAAAATTTCTGTTCGTTTAATGCTCGTCTTTCTTGATAAAGCTTATCTGTCTTATTTGCTTCATCTAGATACTTCTGAGAGTCGAACTGTTCTCTACCTTCGATCCATCCCTGACCTTCTCTAAGAATCAACTTGCGAAGTGCGGCAACAAATTCATCACCATCATTAACGCAAGGAACATAATTATAAATTTCCCCACCATTATGTAAGAAAATTTCTCTATTCTCTACGTCTATCTCTTCTATTGTTTCTAAACAATCACAAATAAATCCAGGACAGATTACATCTAACTTTTTAAGCCCCGCTTCTGCAAGTCCTTTTATCGTCTGATCGGTTGCTGGCTTAACCCATTCTTCCTTACCAAACTGAGACTGAAATGCTACTACATACTCTGATTTATCTAAGCCAAGTTTTTCTGCTAATAGTCTTCCGGTTTTATGACAGTGACAGTGATATGGATCTCCAGCAAGAATGTATCTTAAGGGCACACCATGAAATGACAATAGTAATTTATCTCCCCTTCCATTTTTTTCCCAATGCTTTTTTACATTACTAGCGAGACTTTCAATATATCCATCATAATCATGGAAAGTATTAATGGTTCTTAAATCCGGCACCCACCTTAGCTTTTTCATTTCATCAACTAGTCCGTCGAAAGCAGATCCTACAGTAGTAGATGAATACTGCGCAAAAAGTGGCAAAAATATAATTTTAGAGCAACCCTTATCTTTTAGCTCTAATAGAGCCTTCTTCATACTAGGGTTTCCGTACCGCATACCGACAACAACTTCCACAGGTGTGCCTACTTCTTTAGAAAATAAAGTTTTTAATTTATCCACAATCCCTTGAGTATAAATTAAGAGAGGAGAACCTCCCTCTCTCCAGATAGAAGCATAAAGCCTCGCTACTCTCTTCGGTCTTGTTCTTAAAATAATCCCTTCAAGAATAATTTTCCACAACAGCCTTGGTACTTCAATAATTCTTGGATCATTAAGAAATTCCCTTAAATACACTTTTAATGCTTCCTTAGTTGGAGCATCTGGAGTACCTAAATTAGCAACGATCACACCCACCTTAGGCTCATACTTATGGGAAAAGTTTTTATGGCCTGTAAAAAATTTATGACTTTTATTTTCCTTCACTTAACAACCCTTCAAGCTTATTATTATTTCTATAAAAATTATTTATTTCACTTACTATCAGATCCACATCTTCTTTAGTATTACCATGACCAAAGCTAACTCTTATTCCAGACACCGCGCTCATGGAAGAATATCCCATCGCAGAAAGGACAGGGGACGGAGTAAAAGTACTTGCCTTACAAGCAGAACCTGCTGAGATACAAATGTCTTTTTCACCAAGAAACTTAACTAAATCAGATCCGACAACGCCAGGAATGAGTACATTAGAGGTATTTGGTAGCCTTAAAGAATTTCCACCAACTATTTCGATTTCCAAAAGTTCATGCTTCAATTTAGATTCAAAAGTATCTCGAAGCTCTTTAATACTTTCAGAATATCCATTATTTAAATTTTCTTTTGAATACTCCGCGGCAAAGCCAAGTCCAACAATTAAAGGTACACTTTCTGTTCCGCCTCTTCTGCCCCGTTCTTGTCCACCGCCAGACATCGGTGCTTGCCAGTTTATACCTTCTTTAAGAATTAGAGCACCTACTCCCTTGGGTCCGGAGAACTTATGCCCAGAGAAACTACAAAGATCAATTCCCAATGCTTTAAAAGAAAATGGCACCTTACCTATTCCTTGCGTAGCATCAACATGAACTAAGGCATCTTTTGGTAGAATATTTTTTAAAGCTAAGAGATCATGTAATATTCCTGTTTCATTATTTGCAAACATCACACTTGCAAGCCTAACTTTATCAAGATCAACTAATTTATCAAAGAGAAATGCACCATCTTTATCTACTTGGATTATTTGCTCTTTAATTTTAAAAACTTTTACACAAAAGTTAATAATTTCTTTAACTGCGGGATGCTCAACTGCACTTCGAAGAATTATCTCTCCATCTTTCATGTTCATAGCCACACCAAGAATGGCTAAGTTAATCGACTCCGTACCCCCACTGGTAAACACTACTTCCTCAAGGTTAGAATCGACCAAAGAGGCAACAGCCAGCCTAGACCCCTCAATTATGGCTTTAGCTTTCCGGCCTAGTTCATAGGACTGACTTGAGGGGTTTCCATAATCTAAACCCAAGGTGGGCAGAAGATGGTCAGACAGGCCTTCTGCTAGTGGAGTAGTGGCATTATGATCGAGATAAGTCATTATAATATGAACTATTTGAAAGTTTTTTCTTTATTTGATCAATTTAAGAGCGTATAATCAGACAATATTTTAGCGTCATACGTCCCACTTAACAACCGAGCTTGACATGTCTTTAATCAATTTTGCCGTAATTGGAATTCTTATCGCAATAGGTGGCGGTTTTATAGCTTTTCTGGGGTATTTCGCCCTAACTCCACTTCTGAGCTTAGTTAAATCAAGTAAGTCTATGGCTAGTCAGAGCAAAAAGAGGCAGGGATTAGAGGAGTTTATAAGTCTCATAGAGAGTGAAAATTTTAATGGTGCATTAAGTGTTCTAACTAAGGTACCTTTTCTTGATTCCCCTAGCTCTACTGAGCACTTCCTGTTTGTCAGAAATCATAATCAAGATTTTGTAACTCAATGTTTTTTCTTGTTTGAAAAGCTAAGTTGGTCAACTACAGATATAGCAAACTTAGAAATGTTATTTAATGAAAGATTTGAGCTTTTTTCTCACTTATTTAAAGCTCAGGTAAATAAAAAAGTTCTTCAAGAAAAACATGAGACTGATAAGAAGAAACTTCCTAGTTGGGCAAAGGATGAATTTTCCAATAAAGAAAAGGAAATCAATATTTCTCTTTCTAAAAATTTAAAAGAGATAGAGCTATTATTGTCTCAACTTTCTGCTGGTATTCTTTCGGAGTCATCAACGAATATGACTATTCATTAATTTTTACCGCCAAGGCCGGAAAGAACGGTAAGGGTTTTCATGGAGTTACCAGAGGGTAGTTCCATTCTCACACAACGCAAGTAAAATCCTTCTTCTTCTCCTACTGCACCCTTATATTCAACATCTCCAATTAAGGGAAAGCCTATTCTGCTCAGGGATTTGCGTACAATATGCCTAGAGCCATCTCTTAATGCTACTTCCACAAGAGAGCTTTGATCATCCGTAGACACGATTCTTGCGCCTGTAAATAATCCATCGCCTACTGCTTTCTGAAGATATTCGGATGTTATTTTATTATCAACTTTTGCTTGATATGTTTTTAGAACTTTATGGTTGATTAAGTTTGAATGGATTAATTCCCAAGTCTCTCTTGTCTTCGCTACGATACACAGTCCACTAGTATAATAATCTAAGCGCTGAACAAGCCCACCGTCAAGTTCCTTTGGAGACGCATAAAGTGCTTCTGGATAGTAAGTCACAGCATAGTCAGCCAAAGTTACTGGATCATCTTCCTTTAATAAAACTGAATGTATTGCTCTTGGCTTATCGAAAACGAATATATTTTCATCTTCAAAAACTACCTTAGGCATCTTAGAGCTATCGATCTGAATTCTTTCCCTGCCGGGCTTAAAATACCTTGGAACGCCTAAGGACACCGAATCCTTTTCCCTTACAAAGGTCCCTACTTTTACCCTTCTATCATTTAACCTTACCCTCCCCTCTTCTATCTCCACCCTCCACTTGGCCCTTGAAACTTCAGGGAATAAGTCCCTAAGAAGACTCTCTATTCTCTTAGAGTCCTCGGTCATAACAAGGCTAAATGTAATTAAAGAATTTTGCATGATAGACATATTTCTAATATAGATTATGCCACAAGAATTAGATAGATGCTCTATAAGTCACTTTAATCACAAGCACTATCATAATCTAGAGATAGTTGCTCTTTAACATTCGAATCTGGGTAGAATTTACGGCTAGTCTGATTCTAAGGCTTTTTATTCAGTAAGGGTTTACTTCTTCAGCACCCCAATAAAATTCATTAGAATCGGACCGGCCCTTTCACAGGTAGTGAAGGGTTTTTTGATAGGTTTTTTTTAGTTGGAGATACCATGTTGATGGTCATTCTGTTTGCAGGCACCTACGAGGCAACAACCATGGCAACAAATGCCAACAAGGTTATATCGGAGGAGGAAATCGTAATCCTGAACGGAAATAAGATGTTTCTGGTCGGGCCGACGAAGCGACTGATTGAAAGTGTTGGAAAGATTGCGCTCGCAACGCATAAAATGCAGTCCGTTTGGGAATTAGAAGCAGGTAAAAAACTGCTTCATGACCACGCTCTCAGCAGACTGGCATTAATTGATGAGGACGGACCGACTCTGGACATCGGACCCGACGAAGACCTCATATGTTTGTTGCCAAAATATGCGCAACGAATGTTTCACTGATCTTTACCAACGATCCTCTACCTGTCCGTAGCTTTTTTGCTCGGGTAGAGGGTCGGTTTGGTTTTTTCTCCTAAATTTTTGCTGGAATTACTTACCAGCTCATGCTAATATTTCAGAATGGCTAGCGTCATTGAAAAATCTCCGGACAAGATGGGTGGCACAGCGGTGTTTAATGGTACAAGAGTACCCATCGAAACACTACTTGACTATCTTCGAGGGGGCGACACGATTGAAGACTTTTTAGAAGGCTTTCCTACCGTAAAAAGAGAACAAGTACTTTCCTTACTTGAAGAAATAAACTGCGATAAATTTCTTCTATCTTAATCCCAAAACCAGGCACAGCATCAATACTAGAAACCTCATAACATTCATTAGAACCTAGATTCCAACCAACTGATCGAATGCCTACATTCAATAAAATCACTCTCCTCTAACACCCACTTAAAAAACTCAATATTAGTTTTTATGCCCACCACCTCAGTCTCAGCTAAGGCTCTTTTTGCTCTTTCGATTACTACTTCTCTACTCTGACCACTAACAATAAGCTTAAATAAAAGAGCGTCGTAGTACGGACTAATCTTAGTCCCGGCCTCTACCCATGAATCAATTCTAACCCCCGGACCAAGAGGGAACTTAATATCTTTAATAGTTCCCACTTGCGGAGCAAAGTTATTCTTAGGATCTTCTGAATAAATTCTAAACTCCATAGAATGCCCTCTTTCAGAAAAACTCTCCTGAGTAGGAAGATTTGCTCCTCTTGCAACTTCTAACTGCATCCTAACTAAATCAAGCCCACTGATCTCTTCACTAACAGGATGTTCCACTTGAATCCTAGTATTCATCTCTAAGAAATAAAATTTACCCTTCTCACTTTCTGCATCTTCAACTAAAAACTCTAAAGTCCCAGCACCTCTATACTTAACAGAACTCGCTAAAGCACAAGCACTCTTAAGCATCTTAGCTCTTAATTTTTTATTAAATTTAGGTGCAGGTGCTTCTTCTATTAACTTCTGCCTTCTTCTCTGAAGAGTACAATCTCTCTCAAAAATATGAATGACCCCTCCCTCCCCATCACCAAAAACTTGCACCTCAACATGCCTTGGACTTGCTAAATACTTCTCAATGAACACGACAGCAGAACCAAAGGCACCCATCGCCTCGGTCCCTGCTTCTTTGATCTTTTCTTCAAGCTCACCCTCAGATTCAACAATCCTAATCCCCCTTCCGCTCCCACCCGCACTAGCTTTTACTAATACAGGATATCCAATACTCTTAGAAAACTTCTTAGCTTCATCTAAACCACCCTCTTTAACTTCTAAACCAGGCAACAAGGGAACCTTAGCCTTTTCAGCCAAGGCTCTAGCATTAAGTTTATCCCCCATCTTTAAAATTGTTTCCGACCTAGGGCCGATAAAAATTAATCCCTCTTTTTCAACTACTTCTGCAAACTCAGAATTCTCCGATAAAAACCCATACCCCGGATGAATCGCATCAGCCCCAACTTGAATTGCACTAGAAATAATTGCGGGAATATTTAAGTAGTTATCCTTAGCAGTATTACCTACCAACTTAACTCTTTCATCAGCAAATCTAACTGCTAATGTTCCCTCATCTGCTTCAGAAAATAGAGCTACTGATTTTATTCCAAGGTCCCTACATGCCCTTACTACCCGTAGGGCAATCTCTCCCCTATTAGCGATTAAAACTTTCTTCATTATTTCACTACTTAAAATGTTGCACTTTGTCTTGCTCTTATTACATGCTATTTAATTCTCATTAATTAGCACCTATATATTCGATATTCTCATGAACAAAAGCTCACATAAAGTTATTATTCTTGGAACAGGGCCTGCCGGACTTACTGCTGGTGTATATACTGCAAGAGCTGCCTTTAGCCCACTAATTATTGAAGGGCCACTTCCAGGTGGACAACTTACCACAACTACAGATGTGGAAAATTTCCCAGGCTTCTCAGATGGCATCATGGGCCCTAGACTAATGGATGAAATGAGAAAACAATGTGAACGCTTCGGTGCTAAAGTAGAAACAGGCTGGGTAGAAAAAGTTGATTTCACCAATCCACATGAAATTAAACTCTACACCTCCAATACTGAATACACTTGTGAAGCACTAATTATTTCCACTGGAGCAACTGCTAAAACACTTGGACTTGCAAAAGATGCTAGCATGATGGGATATGGCGTATCAACATGCGCAACTTGCGACGGAGCATTCTTTAAGGATCAAGAAATTGTAGTAGTGGGTGGGGGAGATTCTGCATGTGAAGAAGCTCACTACTTAACAAAGTTCGGTAAAAGAGTAAGACTGATTCTAAGAAGAGATGAATTTAGAGCATCTAAGATAATGGTGGAAAGAGTGCTAAAGACTCCTAAGATCGAAGTTATCTACAATACTACCGTGGTCGACCTAATCGGAGACCAGAACTCTGGACTTACAGGAATTGTTGTAGAGAATGTAAAAACTAAAGAAAGAAGTGAACTAGAAACTGCTGCTTTATTTTATGCAATTGGCCATACTCCTAATACAGGAATCTTTAAAAACGTACTGGACATGGATGAGAATGGATATTTAGTCACTAAAGCAGATAGCACTCAGACCAACATTGAAGGAGTCTTTGCTTGCGGAGATGTGAGAGATCATGTTTATAGGCAAGCCATTACTGCCGCAGGAAATGGATGTATGGCTGCAATAGAAGTAGAAAGATATTTAGCTGGAAAAGAGTAGTAGTGAATAAGTTCTCCCTCGCTATTCACGGCGGAGCAGGAACAGTCCCCAGAGAACTTCTAACAGAAGATGGATCTCTTCCATTTAAGGAAGGCTTGAAGGATGCCCTTAATGAAGGTCATAAGATACTGTCTAAAGGTGGATCTGCCTTAGATGCCGTAACAGCTTCAATTGTTAATCTAGAGAACAATATCCTCTTTAATGCTGGAAAAGGTGCTGTATTTTCAAACTCCGGGAAACACGAGTTAGATGCCAGCATAATGGACGGAAAGAACCTAGAAGCTGGAGCGGTTGCAGCAGTAGAAAATATAAAAAATCCAATTCTATTAGCTAAAAAGGTTCTTACGGATTCCCCTCATGTTTTATTATGTAGAGAAGGTGCAAAAGAATTTGCTACAATTCATAACTTAGAAATAGTAGCGGACGATTATTTTTTCAGCGAAAACAGATTTAAACAATTTGAAGAAGCTAAAAAAGCAGATCAAATTATTCTTGATCATGGGTCTGAAATAGAACCTAAATTTGGTACCGTTGGGGCCGTTGCCCTTGACCAGAATGGAAATATTGCTGCTGGCACTAGCACTGGTGGCATGACCAATAAAATGTACAACCGAATTGGCGACTCTCCCATTATAGGAGCAGGCACTTACGCTAACAATAAAACCTGCGCGATTAGCTGTACTGGATATGGTGAATATTTCATGAGAACGGTAGCTGCTTATGATATCTCCTGCTTAATTGAATATAAAAATTTTACCTTAAAAGATGCTATTGATGAAGTTTTGCATAATAAATTAAAGGAAATTGGGGGAAAGGGAGGGATAATCGGACTTGATGCTAACGGAAGTGTCTATATGACATTCTCCACTTCCGTTATGTACCGAGGCTCCATAGACATAGATGGTAATTTATTTGTAGGTATTCTCTAGTTTGGATTCTCAACTATTTAATTTTCACAATAAATTCATTAAGGAACTACCGGGGGAAGTCTCTAAGGATAAAAGTTCTAGATATACTCCCAATGTCTCTTACACAACAACCGACCCAACTCCAGTAAAAGACCCGCGATTAATTCTATGGTCAGAGGAACTTGCAGAGACTCTCGATATTAGAAATCCAACTACCTCAGGTAAGAGCGAAGCCTTAATTCTTTCAGGTAATGAAATTCAAAATGGATCTACTCCTTATGCGGTTAGATATGCGGGATATCAATTCGGTAACTGGGCAGGGCAACTTGGAGATGGCAGAGCAATTGCCTTAGGGGAGCATATAAATAATAGTGGAGAGCGCTTTGAAATCCAACTTAAAGGCGCGGGAGTTACTCCGTATTCAAGACGCGGGGATGGTAGAGCTGTTTTTAGATCATCACTTAGAGAATTCCTATGCAGCGAATACATGCATCACTTAGGGATTCCAACTACAAGAGCCTTAGCCTTAGTAAATACTGGAGACATGGTAATCAGAGATATGTTTTATGATGGCCATCCAGAAGAAGAACTTGGCGCAATAGTTACTCGCGTGGCACCAACATTCTTAAGATTTGGAAACTTTGAAGTTCATGCTCACTATGAAGAACATGATCTACTTAAAAAACTTTTAGACTATACCGTATTAAACTTCTTTCGAGAACATGAATGCACTACTGAAAATGGCATCGCTACATGGTTTAAAGAAATTTGCGAACGTACAGCTAGCTTAATGGTAGAGTGGGTAAGAGTTGGATTCGTTCACGGTGTGATGAATACAGATAATATGTCTATTCTAGGACTCACAATAGACTACGGACCTTACGGCTTTTTAGACAACTTTGATCCCACCTGGACACCTAATACAACCGATAAAGAACATAGACGGTACCGATACGAAGCCCAAGCTCAGATTGCGTATTGGAACTTAGCTAGACTTGGAGAAGCATTACTCCCCTTAATGAAACAAGGAGATTTATTGAACTCTGGCCTAGAGCATTACAGAAATGTTTTTCATGATAAGAGCAAAATCATGATGGCGAACAAATTAGGTTTTACAGAATTTAAGGAAGAAGAAGATCTTAACCTACTTAGCGCACTCAATGAATTTCTCACTAGTAGCGATATCGACATGACTATTTTTTATAGAAATCTAAGTACGCTAAGCGATACCAACAATTTAATAACGACATTTGAAGAATGCTTTTACGACTTGGAAATTAAAGAAGACTCACTATCTAAGCTTACTACCTTCGCAAATTTATATACGACTAAGATTAAAAAACAAAACCTAGATTTATTAAAAATCTCAAGTCTTATTAATAACACAAACCCCTACTTCACTCTAAGAAACTACCTCGTAGTAGAAGCAATTGAAGACTTCCAATCTGGAAGCAGAGACAAAATGGACAAACTATTCACCGCCCTAAAAACACCCTACGAAGAAAATGAAAATACAAAGCCATACTTCAAAAAGAGACCCGACTGGGCTAAGGAAAAAGCTGGTTGCTCAATGCTATCTTGCAGTTCATAGTTTATAGTTTGTAAACAGGGAGAAGGGGAGTAAGGGGAGGAAATTAGGGTGATTAAAAATATCCCTCTCCTTTCTCACCTTCTCCCTGTTTACCCCTTGTTTTACAATCTTCCGAACTTCCACTTAATCAACGGTGGCGTAAGCATCGTAGTTAAAATCACCATGATCACCACCGCGCCAAAAGTTTTAGCATCCACAAGTGGTTGACCGTGAATGCTCAACTTAGCACCAATTCCAATAAAAATTAACCCAACCTCCCCTCTT
The DNA here is from genome assembly GCA_044351785.1 of Bdellovibrionota bacterium. Lineage (GTDB taxonomy): Bacteria > Bdellovibrionota_C > UBA2361 > SZUA-149 > DAOLCO01 > JAIYCX01. The sequence continues at coordinate 2,416 of JBILFC010000039.1, read as the reverse complement.
GGTATCATTCCAAAGCCAACGGCAACTCTATTGATTCCTTTCTGTAAAACCCCAAGACCACAGACCTGCTTACCCAAAACCGCAGCTAAAGTTAGGACCAATGCATAAGTAACAGTGTCCATATCTCCAAACACTGACAAGTCCACCCTAGCTCCCATGATAACAAAGAAAATAGGAACAAGTATTGATGCGATGGGTTCAACTAGATGTTCTATTGTGGAATCATCTGACTTACTACTCAAATCCTTATAATGAATGGGGTCTAAAATTAAGCCTGCGGTGAATGCTCCCACAATAGGTGCTAAGCCCGCCTCCCCTGCCAAATAAGACATTCCAAAACAAATAGATAAACTTGAAGCTAACAACACTCCTTTCGCCTTAAAAACAGATAGAAATTCAAAAACACGAGGAGCAATTAAATTTCCGATAAATACTGCTCCTATTAAAAATCCACTCGCTTTAGCAATAATTAAAAGTAAACCAACAGAATCAAAATCAGCTCCAGTATTTACCGACTGAATAACCCCAGTTACAACTGCCAACACTAATAGCCCCAAGACATCATCTATAACAGCCGCGCCTAAAATCAATTGTCCCTCTTTGGATTTAACTTTACCCATATCCTTCAACACTCTGGCTGTTATCCCCACACTTGTAGCAGTTAAGGTAGCACCAACAAAGACATGAACATAAAAGTCAGCAAGAGGAAGAAAATAAGAAGAAACAAAATAGCCAAGTACAAATGGAGCAATTACACCTAGTATTGCAGCAACTAAAGCGGAAGCACCAACACTCGCCATCTCCTTAATATTAGTCTCAAGGCCCACTAAAAATAATAGGAATATTACCCCAAGCTCACTTAAGATAGAAAACGATTGCTCATTTTTTAAAAAAGTAAATCCATCAAACCCAATAAGGGCTAAATTCCCCAAGAGCACACCAAATAACAACTCCCCCAATACCTCTGGTTGACCTAACCGAATAGCAATATCTCCGCCTATTTTAGCTCCAAGTAAAATAAGCAAAAGACCAATCAATAAGTGACTCATCTCTGCATGCTCTGCCCCCCCCGAAGCATAAGCAAAGCTTGAGTACAAAATTATTAGAAAAAGAAAAAAAGATTTTGTTAAAAAGATATTCATAGGTCCGAAGGATACAACCTTAAGACTCACTTAACTAGACATTTTATCCCTTTTGGTAGAGAAATTCATCGCTTAGCATATTTTTATTTATTAAAAAAAAGGCTATAAGAATTAAAAACTAATTTACTCTCTAAAATGCGACTTCACACTTCAATCATCAACACCATACTAGGTATCATCTTATTCCCACTAGCATACCAAATAATTCCTACATCTCTCTTTAATGGATTAGTATTTTATAGAGGACTGGTAGCCTGCCTTCTAGTATTTATATGCCACTGGATAGTAATGATAATATTTTCCAAAAATCAAAATACAAGCCAGGGCATATTTAGCCTTAACCCTTTTTCTGTATCCACAATTGTACTTTGCTTTAACGCATGTTTTTTAACTATTTTTCCGGTAACAGTTGATCGCTCTGTAACAACTTTCTTATTAGAAGAGATTGAAAAGAAGCCAGGAATGACTGCTGAAGATTTGGAGAAAATTATGATTGACGACTACATCGTAAGAAGAAAAGCAATTAAACGAAGAATTGAAGAACAACTTGTAACAGGAAACATCACCTACGAAAATGGACAAGTAACTTTAAATAAGCAAGGAGAAGGATTCTTAAATCTTTGTAAAATAATCAGAACTGTCTTTAAGCTACCTGATAGATCGAAAGTAGAAGAGTAGAAAGTGAAAACAATTTATAACTGGAAATTCTTCACCCTAGTTCTTGCGCTATTGCACATCGCTGATCTCTTCATATTACCATTCGGTACTATGTGTGATTCTTTAGCCTATACGAGCTATGGATTTGATCTAGCGGGTGCTTCACTATTCGATTCTAATGAAATCCCCTTTCCATCATATGCCTCGAATCCCTATTTTCCAATCGGCTACCCTCTCATACTAAGCTTTTTTATATCGCTATTTGGTAAATCCTTCTTTTTACCACTTTACATATTTCAACATAGCTTAATAGTTTTTGCTCAAGGCATGTTCTTAAAGTTAATTCATAATTCCAAAGCAATTCTAATTTCTGCCTTTTTACTTTTCTTCCTAACACCGGAATTTCACATCTATCCTCAAAGCGTAATGAGTGAAGGCCCAGCAATCAGCCTACATGCAATACTAATTCTTTCACTGATACAATTTATAAAAAACGGATCAGGACTAAGCTACCTTTTCTTCGCAATCTCTGCCATCTTCTTACCGATGATTAGAATTATGCCTTTTCCTGTCATCACAGGCTTACTTGCGTTACTTTTTCTGTTCAAACAAATTAA